>WJJO01000018.1 GCA_014729665.1 Caldifarciminota bacterium | reverse complement strand
TTCACGAGCCTTCTCAACGGACACCCAGCGGTAACGCGACCGGCGTTCTTTTATGACGTCGGGCGAGAACCCGGCGCCGATATTGAACGTATTGGCAATCCCCGCAACCGCGGAGGCGATGCTTAGGGGAACGCGTAAGCGCGGGCTGCGCCTGCGGAGGGCTGCCGAGATATAGTCGTATAAAGTCTCGATTGTGTAAGGGATACCGTCGGATATGTAGTAGTATGAACCGGATTTGACGTTCGAGGCAAGAGCACGTATGACGGCCTGCGCCAAGTCGCTAACGTAAACCATCGGCATGTGAATGGGCCGCATCCCCATGATGAGGGCTAAAGGTCCGTCAATCAACTTGAACAGCCTGAGCAGATGCCGGTTGCGCGGTCCGTATACGGTAACCGGTCTCAGGCTGACTATATGCATTCCAGACGTAAAATCTGAAAGGACTAACTCCGCAGCCTTCTTGCTTGCGCCGTACCCCCACGAAGGGCCGTCCGGCTCTTCCTCTGATGTATATGGTGTTCGTTGATTTACGCCTCCCGCGGATCGTGAAGAGATGAATATAAACTTCTTGACACCTGCTTTGACAGCTTCCTCTGCAACGATCCGGGTTGCGTCGACGTTTACCCTTTGAAGGGTCCCGGCAGACGAACCCGGAAGCGCGCCCGCCGCGTGTACGACAGCGTAAATACCCTCGAGCGCTGCACGGAGTTTTAAACGGTCTTCGAGGGCGGATACGTGCACGGTAATCCAGTTTTTTTCGAGCCATTCCCGTGTTCCCAGGACAGGGTGAATCAACCCGTGAACCTGATAGCCGGATGCGTGTGCCGCCTCGCAGATATGAGAACCTAGAAACCCATCAGCACCTGTAATTAATACCTTTTTGAAACTAGTGTTCATGACCACTCTTTAAACTTCTCAAGGGGTTCTCGCAAAGGTAAGCTTGTACCCTCGTCGGGTGAAGTAATGTTGTGGGATGAAAGATTTCCGTCCACTCCGGATATTACAACTTTACGAATCACCTAATCCTTGTAGCGATTAAAACGCGACATTTTCATGAGCCAGGATGGAAAAGGCTTGCCCGGTTTCCGTTTCCGCAGGTTCAGACTTAGCTTCTTTGTAAGGCTGAGCCGTGTAGGTTCGGCAAGCTCAATCATAGTGTTATCAGGATCGACCACGTATCCGAAAAAGGCAGAGGACCCGCCGTCAAAGGAATCTTCCTCGACGTTTGGTGCAACTACAACCCCAGCCCCCTTTTTTGAAAGCTCCGTAAATGTTCCTTCTATATCGTATACGTCGAAACAAACCTCGTTTATTCCGATATCACCCCATCTGCGTCCGTGAAACAAGTGCGCAGCCTTTTTTCCCCTGACCTCCACCAGTTCGATCATGCCGCGGTCAAGGTAGAAATTAAAAAAGGAGGTTGCAGGTCTGGGGTCGCGAAGCATGACGCGCCTCTGCCTGCGTTTGCCTCCCGGGATCGCGGTAAGTGCCGGATCGACACCTTCCCAGTCGTAGAGTATCTCTGTGTAATGGAGTATATCCCTGTAAAAGGAAAGAGCGCGTTCCATATCGCTTACAGCAATGGTCGGGAATATCACGCCGCCTGATTTTATATCTGGGATCCTCAAAGAAAAGGTCATTTCAGGTATCTGGATAAGGTTAAGGAGAATCCCGTCAGGATCTTGGACTAAAGCGGCCTTCCACTCCGGGTACGCAGGCCATGCCCGGGGTTGGAAGATAATCTCAACGTCGCTGAAGAGCCTCATGGCTTCGGCTAAATCAGGCACCTTGAGAGCTATTGAAGAAATCCCGGGATCTCCCCACTTCCATCTCTCAGAGCGCCTCGGTTCGATTGATGTAAACTGGAATATCTCGATAGCCGCACCCCCCATGAGGTTTCCGGCAAAAACGACACTGCGCTCGAAATTCCCCCCGGTAAGGGGTGCAAGTCTGGGGATATAGCTTTGATCGACATTCATGGGAACGTCGAATCCCAGTCTTCGGTAAAAAGCCCAGGAACGTTCGAGGTCGGCAACCCCGACCCCTATGTGCTGGAGCGCATTAATCAATTAAGCGTCCTGCCTGCTCTTGATATCTCGGGCCCACTCTTCTGCTTTAGTTAAAACCTCGGTTTCATCAACGGTCGTTACTTTCCCCTCCTTAACAACTCGTTTCCCTGAGACATAGACGTCCTTAACATTACTCACCCCTGCGGCATATACTAAGGTCGAGTAGATATCGTAGCAAGGAGTAGTGTTCGGTCTGTCAAGATCGACGACCGTGATATCGGCTGCTTTGCCCTGTTCAAGGGATCCCAGGATTGAATCCATCCCCCATGCCTTTGCAGCATCTATGGTAATCATCCTGAGCGCCTGTCGTGCCGGAACGCATGTCGGATCAAGGCTCTGCCCCTTGGCCACGAATGCGGCAAGACGGAGTTCCTC
>WJJO01000017.1 GCA_014729665.1 Caldifarciminota bacterium | reverse complement strand
GTAGAAGATCGAGCTTCAATTTATCCACCGTAATCACCAGATTGATATTCGATCTTTTCGAGTCAAACTCGCCTGCGACTGCCGAGCCGTAGACTACGATCGATTTTAGTTCGACTCCGATTATTTCAATCATCTTTCCCAGATAACCCGAAAGCCTCTTGACGGCTTCTTCAGGCAGACCGGAAAAGTCAAGTTCATTTGTCACGTTTTGCCTCCTTTGGAGCTATAAGATATTCGATATTCTCCTAAAGTCAAGGTGATATGCCCGTTGTTTCGCTTCACAAACAACGGAAGACCGGGATTCAATTAACTACCTGAATTATCAATTACTTACCGGTCCCTGGCGGGTGAGAGCAATCAGTAAAATCCCGATGCAGATGAGCGCGGTGCCGACCCAGGCCAGGGGTGATATCTTCTCCTTGTATAGAAGCCACGCCCCGAAAACCTGTATGGCGACGAATCCCAGACCGCCGTGGACAGCGTAGGCAAGATTAAGCGAGGTCAGTTTAATGAGCCAGGTGTAGGCTAATACGCCCGATGCCGAAACCACGTGCCCCGCTATCTGCCAGGCCCAGAACCGCCAGAATCCCTGCACCATGGTTGACTGTTTGAATGACATGTGACCGGTGAACATTGCTATAATGGAATACGCCCCAAGGATAATGGGCAGGGCTATGCCAAGGGAAGACTCGATACTGCGCAGTAGATTTTGCTTCATCCGAGATAAAGTCTATACGGGTTTTGGGGTTATGTCAAGATGGCACAGACTCTTGACAGACTACTATTTTCATCTATACTGGTTGATGGATTGGTACGTTAAAAGGAGGTGGACATGTTTCTTTTCGTGCTTTCCTTAATTACATCCTTCGAGTTCCCGGTATGTACCGCGCCGGGTGATCAGGTTTATCCAGATGTTTGCTGGGACGGTGAAGCGTTCTGGGTGGTGTGGGCTGACGAGGAGTTGGGCACTATCAGGGGGGTACGGGTAAACGAGGAGGGAGAGTTACTCACTGATGAGATAGAACTAATCAATAGTGGAACCGATCCCGGTCCGGTTAGCTATCCTTCGATAGGTGCCGGTCCTGACCGATTTGCTGTGAATGCAAGGGTTATGGTTCGCTACAATGAGTTTGGCACGGAAATATGGGGAGTTATGCATCAGGAGTTTTCCTTAGATGGCCAGTCACAACATGATGAGCCTATTCGCATACCTGAAAGCTTTGAGCTTGAGGATAGAGTTAGTATACCTCTGGTTATCTACGGCAAGGACCACTTCTTCTCATTCTACAAGGCAGGTATAGAAACACCTGCTGATGTTCATATGTCAAGCTATGCCGTAGGCATAAACAGCCAGGAATGGGAGCCGGTATTAGTGTGGCGTTCATCCTATCTGTCTTTAGAATATGAGCCTCCTGCCGCTTGCTGGACCGGAGATAGCTTTATGGTTATTTTTAACCGCTCACCTAATGATAGAGGAGGTTTGGCTGGTTTGTTTTTACCGGATACATTGATTGATTGGGGAAATGGTTACAGTTTTGAATACTTAGTGGATGGTTTTACGTTATCTGCATATTATCGACAAGAAAAACATCTTTCACTAAGTTCAGATGGTTCGTTTTCCTATCTTGTTGGTGAATGCCCGTACTACTTAGTTTCAGGTCAAATTGGTTTTTACATGATTGATTCGTTAGGTTCACCAAAATTTGATTCCGCTTCGTACAAAGATTTTAATGATAATATTCTTTGTTTTCATCCCGATATGGTGTATGAGTCAAAAAAATACATTGCAGTTTGGGAAAACTTTTTTGAAACCAACAACACCAGTCATCTCTATGCTATTGAGGTGGATACAGTTGGTGAGGTATTGAAAACGGGCTATGTTGTTCAAAAAAGCCCGGTTGATAAGCACCCGGCCATAGCATTCGGTAGTGACCAGTATCTGCTGGTTTGGACCGATAACCAGGATGGAGACTTCAACATTCACGGAAAATTGTTCGATACTTTAGAGGTGTTCGAGGGGATAGAAGAGCAGCCCTTGCCTGTTAATGAATTACCGTCCATCGCACTGGAAACCAATCCCAATCCGTTTAGCAAGAAAACTACAATCAGATTGCCCAAAGGATTACAACTGGAGACTAATACAGTGATTAATATCTACGACAACACCGGCTCCCAGGTTCAACAACTAATCATACCTACCGGACAAAGTGCAGTGACATGGGACGGCACAGATAGCAAAGGGCAAGCTCTGAGCTCGGGGATATACTTTATAAGACCTGGAGCTCTGGAGCTTAAAACAACAAAAATAATCAAACAGTAAGGAGGAAGGATGTTTCTTTTCGTTCTTTCATTAATAACCAACTCAGTAGACATACCAATCTGCACCGCACCCGGTGATCAGCTCTATCCAGACGTTTGCTGGGACGGCGAAGCATTCTGGGTGGTATGGCAGGATGGAAGGGATGATTATTGGGAAATCTATATATCTAAGATATATGAATCCGGACAAACTGAGGAACCCAAATCGGTGTACTCAATAGAAGGAAATCTGACCGAACCTTTAATTGTCAGTGGATCTGATACGTTTTGTCTCACGTTTCACTCGGATAAATGGGATACAATGAGTATTCCTGCCTCAGGATATGTTTTGCTGGATTCAACCGGATCAGCATTAGAAAGTACCTGCCGAAAAAGGATTTACGATGCTGGTCCTATAGTCCCGGTAATGTGCAAAGATCACTTTGCAATCGTTGCTACCTGGGGATGGGATTACGGCATTGAATTCCCCACGGAAGGCGAAGTAGGTTTATTAAATGAAGGAAGTTTCAATCGGATTCTTGTAGTTCCCGGCGATACAACCATCTTTCCCTGTATGTCTTTCGCTGAATCGGGAGTATGGAATGGTGAGAGATTGCTTTGTTACACCTCGGAGGGTTTTATATGGTTACGGGATACACTCGAACAAGACCCGCATAATGACGAGTATTTTTACCCGCGTGAACCTGCTGAACTTGGATGGGATCCTGATTATATTAGTGAAGTTCCTTTAGTAGTCGCTACAACTCGAATGGATACTGTAATTGCCATGATAGGTAGATGCGATTTTGAAGAAAACGCATTCTACTTCGATTTGATAGGCAAGCAAGGCAGTCCGATAATTGAAACACCATTGTTTTTTAATTACGGTAGCTTCCTGAATTGGTACCGATCAACAACAATCGCTTACGGGAATGGTCGTTTCATTTCCGTTGTAGAAGCTAAAACAGGTGAATTCCCCATGACCGCATTATCACTTTGGGGTGTTGAGATCGACAGCGATGTAACACTTTTAACGGAAGGAGACATTACCGGAGGACCTGGACAGGAGATGCAGCCGGCAATTTCCTTCGGAGAAAATCACTTCCTCCTGGTCTGGGTCGATAACCGTAATGGAAATTGGGACATATACGGCAGGATTCTCGACTCACTCGAATACTCGGGTATCTCGGAATCGCCTGTAACCCCTTCAAATCAACAGGTAATCAAAGTCGACAAGCAGGTATTCTCTAACGAACTCCTTATAAGCCTCTCCTCACCCCTTCAGAACGACACGGAGATAGAAATCCGCGATGTCGCGGGCAGAACCGTCCGCGAAATCCGCCTTGATGCCGGTAAAACCTCCTGCATCTGGGACGGTTCAACATCCGAAGGTTCACTTACTGAATCCGGTGTTTACTTTATCAGTCCTAAGAACAAGTCAAGTAAGACAGTAAAGGTAGTCAAGTTCTGAGGTTGACTTAGCCCGGGCTTCATCTATACTTGGCTCAATGGCTAAGCGTAGGGCAAAAAAGCCCAAACAAACCAACCCCCCGCGGGGTAAGCAAGGCTCTAAGGGCAAGAAGCACAAGAGATCGTTCGGGCGGAGGCTTTGGGATTTCGTACGCTCGTGGGGAACTGTTATAATCATCGTACTGGGAATCAGGGCATTCGGCATCGAGTCCATGGTCGTTCCCACCGGCTCGATGGAATACACCATCCTTCCCGGGGACTTTGTTATAGTAAACAAGTTCGTTTACGGGTTCAAGGCACCGTTTACCAACAAGAATATCCTGGGCGGACGCATGCCGCACAAGGGCGACATTATAGTCTTCCGCTACCCGCGTCATCCGCGCTGGGCAAGACCGTACGACAGATACAGGACAATTTTCCCGCGTGAGTTTCCTCTTCTGCCCATCCATTGGGACACCAAGGAGAAGACCTTCCACTGGTTCGCTCCCGAGAACTGGGTCAAGCGCTGTGTAGGCGTGCCCGGTGACACGGTCGAGATAACAAACAAGCGCTTGTTCGTTAACTCCGCTCCTTTCGACGATTACGGCAAGGCTACCTACCAGGAACCCGTGACCTTCCCCCGGCTCGTTCCCCGCGATGAGTTCCAGGACCGATGGATGGACCTTTTGGTGTTCCTCTACGAAGACAGCCTTTACTATGCAGACTCAAGCGTTTACAAGAGCCTTCCCGAATTCGGCAGTCTGTCATTTGAGGGGGATATAAGGCTCTACTACGACAGCCTTTTTACCGCACTCTTCTACTCGGGGAACATGCCCACAGATTACTTCAACCACTACCTGACCAGCTTTTATCTCCATCCCGCCTATCAGGGAGCTTCCAGGACAACCTCGACCCCCCTTCACC
>WJJO01000195.1 GCA_014729665.1 Caldifarciminota bacterium | reverse complement strand
GTATAGCTCAGCTGGCCGAGAATCTGTTCGATCTGCCCGTAAAGGTAGGCAAGCCCTGGGGAACCTCCGGATTGACCGACATCATCGCCGATCCGATATTTTCGACCTCGGTAGGACTAGTCAGATACGGAATCCAAAAACAGAACCTGACCTTGATCCCGAGGGGTGGAACCGAAGACAAGCTCTTCGGAAACATCCTCAAGCGGATGAAAGAATGGTTTAAGGACTTCTTCTAGAGAAAGGAGGAATAGATGTTTGCACCCGTCGAAGAAAACCGCTACCAGGCTCAGATAGGAGTCATGGGACTGGGAGGTGCGGGGGGCAACGCCATAGATCACATGATAGAGCGCGGTCTTCCCGGAGTGCGCTTCTTTGCCCTGAATACCGACGTTCAGGCCCTTGACCGAAGCAAGGCCGAACACAAGATTCAGCTCGGACCGACACTCACTCGGGGTCTCGGTTCGGGAGGAAATCCCGAGATCGGCAGACAGGCAACCGAGGAGTCCGCGGATCAGATCAAGGAAGTACTTAACGATCTTGATATGATTTTTATTGCAGCGGGCGAAGGCGGAGGAACCGGAACAGGCGCCGCACCCATGATTGCCGAACTGGCTCAATCACTGTCCATCCTCACGGTGTCCGTGGTGACCCGACCTTTCGATTTCGAAGGCCCGGTACGCAAGCGCCAGGCGCTCGAGGGCACCGAACTCCTCAGGCAGTATTCGGACACACTCATAATAATCCCGAACCAGAAACTTCTCTCAGTCATCCCGCAGAACATGACCTTGAAGGACAGCTTCAAGATGGCAGACGAGGTGCTGTTCAACGCGACGCGCGGGGTTACGGATCTCATAACAGGTACCGGCATGATAAACCTCGATTTCGCAGACGTCAGAACCATCATGAGCTACCGGGGAAGCGCCGTCATAGGCATAGGCTCCTCAAAGGGAGAGAACCGTGCGGTCGATGCGGCACAGAAAGCGGTAACATCACCTTTAATCGAAGACTTCGATATCTCCGGTGCAAAGGGAATCCTTCTGAATATCTCCGGAGGCGAAGATCTTACCCTGCACGAGGTACAGGAAGCTGCCGAGATTATCTACGGATACGCGAACCAGGATTCGAATATCATCTTCGGTGCAATCCAGGATAAGGAGTTCGAGGACGAAATCCGGGTAAGCGTTATAGCAACCGGCGTCGAAGAGATGCCCCAGCGCGTTGATAAGGTCGAGGAACTTCTGCACCCCGGTCTGGAATCGAGTGATGCAAAGGTCCCGACATATATGCGGAGGGGAAAATCGAACCAGAGGTCCTATGAAAAGGTGGAACCTAAGCCCCTGTCCGAAGAGGACCTCGATATACCGACCTTCCTGAGAAGGCAGTTTGATTGACGAGGTGGATTTATGACCTAATATAAGGGTATGATGATACCTGAAATAATAAACAAGGGTCCCGGGATCCGGAAAGCAAGAAGTGCGGGCCTGAGCGGTCTGGCGATAATTTTGTCTGTTCTCTCGGCTGCGGCATTGGGACGGGCGCAGGAATCGGATGCAGCACTCCCAAGGGATTCGCTGGAGAGTCTTACGACGACGGCCCGGCGGACCGGGCTTGTAATAGCCGCAGAGAAGGTTATGCCTTCGGTGGTTTCTATAACCGTGCTCCAGACGAAGACCTATGCGTATACGCCGTTTTCGTTCTTCGACAAGTTCTTCGGTGAGATGTTCCCTTACGAGTTTCCACACGAGTACAAGCGAGAGATTCAGGGCCTGGGTTCAGGGCTTATCGTGTCTTCCGAGGGGAAGGTTATAACCAACGCCCACGTAGTCAAGGACGCAACCAGGATTAAGATTACCCTGTCGAACGGGCGCAACTTCGATGCTGAAGTCCTGGGGCTGGATGAAGCACTTGATCTTGCCCTACTCGAGATCCAGGATTCACCCCCGGACCTTCAGGCCGCGGGGTTCGGCAACTCCGATGACCTGATGATAGGGGAGTGGGCTATAGCTTTGGGTGATCCCTTCGGCTTTCTGATAGCCGATGCAAACCCCTCTGTAACAGTAGGCGTTATATCCGCAACAGGACGACGGGTTCAAACAGGAGAGGGTAAACGCTTCAGCTACTCCGGGGTAATCCAGACAGATGCCGCCATAAATCCCGGTAACTCCGGTGGTCCTTTAGCAAACATACTGGGTGAGATTATCGGCATCAATACCTTCATATTTACCCAGAGCGGAGGATCGGAAGGAATCGGTTTTGCCATACCTGCCAATCAGGTCAAGAAGTTTATATACGAACTCGAGCGCCACAAGGAACGACGCCTGGCATGGCTGGGGTTAGGCGTTCAGACCTTGACATCGGATATGTCTCGTGCATTGGGCATCCCCGGTGTATCGGGAATTATCATCTCCAACGTATTCGATGATACGCCTGCCCGGGATGCCGATTTGGAAGAAGGCTGGGTTATAACCTCCGCGAACGGTATCAACTACGTCAGCGAGGCTGACTGGCAGATGATGGAGCAGGGATTGTTCGTTGGGGATACCATTTTTATCGAGGGTGTAACGGATGAGGGTGAGCCATTCACGCGCAGGCTCGCCGCCGGCGAGTATGAAGCGCCTGCAGAAGATGAGATTCCTTCCCTGGGGCTGGATGTGATGGATATCGATCCTGTAACACGTTACCGGTACAATATCCGCAGCCAGGAAGGCGCATTAGTGACGGAGGTGAAAACGAATTCAGCGGGTGCTGATTTAGGACTGAGGCCGGGAGATGTGATTCTGGCCTTCGGTCAGCACCAGGTTACGGGCGTTAAGGATTTGAAACGTGCGGTTTCTGCAAACAAGAATCCTGATAGTGTAATCGTAGAACGAGAGGGCGGTCGTTACCGCCTTTACAGGGGGTATTACTGATGCGTGCAAAATCGGGGTCAAGGGAAGCAGCAAAATCACAAAGGAGGTTTGATGGTTAAACGCTACAAGCGTTTCAGGTTCTTTGAAAGACTTAGCATGAACAGGAAGGTAGTTGCCACAGCCTATCAGAGATTTTCAATCAGGGGTAGTAAAATCAGAATGCAAAACAAGCAAATCAATATATTCTGTGAAAACATTTACGCGAGGATTAACGGCAGAAGTTCGAGGGGACGGTACCCGCAGTTATGATTAGACGTTACTCCACACCCGAGATTACGAAAATCTGGGCGGACGAGAACCGTTTTCGCTACTGGCTGAGGGTAGAAAAGGCGGTTGCCAGGGCGGAAGAAAAACTGGGTATCATACCTGGGGGGCTTGCCAAGTGTCTGGATAAGGTATCTGACGTAGATCCCGAGAGGGTTGCAGAAATCGAGGCCGTGACGGAACACGAGGTTACAGCATTCCTTCAGGCGGTGTGGGAGGCAGTTCCATGTTCAAAGGAGTACCTTCATTACGGGCTTACCTCCTACGACGTGGTGGATACCGCGCACTCACTGCGTATTAAGGAAGCATGTGGAATAATTGAAAAAGCGGTTGAAGAAGTCAACACAGTCCTCAATGACCTTGCATTAAGGCATAAGGACACACTTGCCTTGGGTCGTACGCACGGCCGCGGGGCCGAACCAATGAGCTTCGGTGTACGCGCACTCTCGTGGTACTCGGAGGGTCTGCGTATCCTGGACGAGTTCAGGCACACCATGAACCATGCGGCACGTGGCCGGATTGCAGGGACGGTCGGGACCTTTACCGTTCTTCCCTCCGAGGTCGAGGAGATAGCCCTTGCCGAACTCGGTCTGGAACCGGAACCGGTGGCTACACAGGTAATCCCGCGGGACCGTCACGC
>WJJO01000194.1 GCA_014729665.1 Caldifarciminota bacterium | reverse complement strand
CCCCATATCGTAGTAATAGAGGAGGACATTCTTATGATTGTAGACATTGACGACGTCCGCGCGGACGGTTAACTCACACCAGTCAAAAATCCATTTCTTGCTGGCACCTATGTCCAGACGGTGGTAGGCAGGAAACCGCAGGCTGTTGCGGTCTGCCTCTATGGTAAACCACTGATACTTCCAGCCCTGGTAAAGGGGGTCCCAGTACCAGACCCTGTATCGGCCAAGCGTACCCGCATAGGGCATACCCGTTGCTATTGTGAACTTCGCATTCACGAACCACTGCCTGCCCAGGTCATAGGTTCCAACCAGATTCAACGTGTGACGGCGGTCGAACGAGGTGTAGAACTCTGCGGTATCTGCGATGAATCTGCTGAACGCGAGGGAGTAGGAAATCCATCCGGTGAGTCTGCCTGTCATCTTATCTATCGAGAAATCGGCGCCGTAAGCCCTTCCCGCGCCTGACGAGAAGATGTTCTCGTCCACGTCTGCTATATCTACCTCCTCGTTGAATGCCAGTAGGTTGAAGTAGTGCTTGTAGTAAGGTTCTATCCTGATTCTCGAACCGTCTTGAAAAAGATGCTCGTAGCCTGCAATGAAATGAGCCGCGTGCTGGGGTTCGAATCTCCCGAAAACCGGAATCCAGAAATTGGTCGGTATCCTGCCGCCCTCGGGCAGAACCATTGCAAGGTTCTGGTAGAAATTGCCGACCGCGAGGTTGACTGCATCGTCGGCGGTTATGAAGTACTTTGCCGAGAGCCTTAACTGGGGTTCGGGTTCGAGGAGTACGAGGGTATCGATCCCCGTAACCTGTTCGGTAAGACTGTCTCTTATTGTATCAGGATAGACAGCGTTGTAGAGTGAGAACCTTGCCCCGGCCTGGAAAAGAAACAGGGAGTTGGGCTTCCACTTCCATGTTGTATACACTGATCCGTAGACAGGTCTTCCATCGATGTCGTATGTGGCAAAGGGCTCGGCATCCGTTTTATAAATAAACTTCATGTAGCTTGCCTCAGCCCCGAACTCGAGCGATGACATTTCGCAGTCACGAATAAAGGAGGTACGCACCGTGTAATCTTCGATTGTATCGGATTCGTCCAGGAAATCGGCAAGCGCCAGGTGAGCGGTATATCGGGACCAGCCCAGCCATGTCCTGTGCCTCCAGCGCTCGCCCATGCCCTGTATTAACCGTACCGTTGCAAGCTGGTTCCCCCATCCGAACTCGATAGGGATATCCTGATTACCCATATCGAGTATGTCGCGTGTAAAGAAGAATGTTCCCTCGACCCGGGTTTTCTCCGCGGGATGCCAGGAGCCTGCCGCGTGTATGTCGCAGAAGTAGTAGGGAAACTCGAAATCAAAGAATACGGGAATCACCTTGTCGAAGTACGTCCTGCGTGCGGTCAGGATTCCTGCTATCTTGTCGGTGCCGCCCCACACCGCTCCCTCGGTCGCCAAGAGGCTTGTTGAAAGGTATGCCCCCAGATCGTCTGGTGTGGAACTTGTGACGTCCAGCACCGAGGAAAGCCTGTTTCCGTAGCGTGCGGGGAATCCGCCTGTCAGGAACTCCACGTTATCCACCGCATCTATCATGAAGGTTGAAAGGAAGCCGCCGAAGTGAAAGGGATTGTAAAGCACAATGTTATCTAGAAGAATGAGGTTCTGGTCAGGACTTCCGCCCCTCACGTAAAGGGCCGAGGTGAAGTCGGATACGAAGGTTACGCCAGGAAGCGAAAGCAGGGTGCGGAATAAGTCTGATTCGAGCAATGCGGGCGAACGCAGAAGGTCTTCCTTGTCAATCCTGTACGCCGAGGCCGTAACCTCCTCCTCGAACTCCACGCGTCTCGAGGTTATAACGACCCCTTCTACGTCGACGGCTGCAGATGAAAGCTCTGCATCGATGCGTACCTTATCGCCTGCAACCTCTACAGATTTTTCTTCTGCACCGTAGCCTATCATGGAAAAGACGATAGTGTAGGAACCAGGCGGGACGTCGGTTATCCTGTAGTAACCGTTCTTCTCGGTCGGTGCACCCATCTCGGTAACTTCCAGATATACGTTGCATCCGAACAAGGGTTCGCCTGTTTGAGCATCGAACACGCGCCCGTGGACTGTAGCTCCCAGAAGCGAGATTATTATCGCCAAGACCGTCGAAATGCGATCCTCCTTAAATTCACGTAATCCTTTAACTAAAACGTATACCGTGGTTTGACATCACCAAACCCCGGTCTATAATACCTATTATGCTCAAAGAAGATGCATTAGTCAAGAAGGCTGCGGCCTCAGAAGGGGTTGATGTGAATTTAATCCGCTCCGGGCTCCAGAAAGGGACTATCGTAATCCCCTATAACCGAAAGCGTCCGCGGGTGATTGAGCCCCTTGGAATAGGTAAAGGAATGCTGACAAAGGTTAACGCCAACATCGGTACATCTCCTTCGATTGCGGACGTCGATAACGAACTCGCAAAACTAAAGGCTGCAGAAGATGCAGGCGCGGATACGGTGATGGACCTTTCAACCGGAGGTGATATAAATCATGTGCGCAAGGAGATTATCAAGGCCTCCCGCATCCCTGTGGGCACGGTCCCCATCTACCAGGCCGCGGTGGATTCGCCAAAGCTTAAAAAGTCGTTCGCAGAGCTTACGGTCGACGAGATATTTTCAGCTATCCGCAGGCATCTTGAAGACGGAGTCGATTTCATCACCGTACATACAGGCATAACCCGGGAAGGAGTGGAAAGACTTAGGAACCGCAAGAGGCTGGCAGGCATAGTTTCCAGGGGCGGTTCGATGATGGTGGGCTGGATGGCCTACAACAAAAAGGAGAACCCGCTTGCAGAGTACTTCGGAAGGCTTGTGGATTTGACAGCAGAGTTCGGCGCCTGCCTTAGCCTTGGGGACGGTCTGAGACCCGGGGCGCTCCGGGACGCATCGGACAGGGCGCAGATACAGGAACTCTTGATAATAGGCGAGCAGGTGGATGCCGCAAGAGCCAAGGGCGTGCAGGTGATGGTCGAGGGCCCCGGACACGTTCCCATAGACCAGATCCAGATGAACGTAAAGATTCAAAAAGAGGTTTGCCACGGAACTCCCTTCTACGTCCTGGGTCCCTTAGTGACCGACGTAGCTCCCGGTTACGATCACATCGTATCGGCAATCGGAGGCGCGGTTGCCGGGATGCACGGGGCAGATTTCTTGTGCTACGTCACCCCTTCGGAGCACCTCGGTCTGCCGAACGCGGACGACGTGAGGGTCGGAACGGTTGTATCCAAGATTGCAGCCCACGCTGCCGACATCGCAAAGTATCCCGAGCGAACGAGGAAGTGGGACGAGAAGGTATCGAGACTGAGGGAGGAGTTCAAGTGGGAGGAGATGATAAAGGCAAGTATAGATCCGGGGGAAGCGGAAAGGAAATTCTCCCGCTATCCCAAACAGGCAGACGGAGTCTGTACAATGTGCGGTGAGTACTGCGCAATAAAACGTTCAAAAGAAGCCCTGGAGGCCCTAGGTGGTTAATTACCGTTTATTCACCCCCGGTCCTATTGAAGTGACCGAAGACGTTCTTTCAGAATGCGGAAAGGTATTCCCCTATCATCGTGATCCTTCATTTGCGGAGGTTGTCAATAAGACGACAAATAATCTCAAAGACATTCTCTTTACAGATTCACGCGTATTCTTCTTTACTTCATCCGGAACAGGCGGCATGGAGGCGGCGGTAGCCAACCTTTTCAGCGAAGGAGATGAGGTTCTGATAACGAGCGTAGGTAAATTCGGACAGCGATGGCGCGAGATAGCAGACGCCTATCATCTCAAGGTTCACTACCTGCGTTTCGACCTTGGAAAGTCTGCAGACCCCTCGATGATAGCAGAAAACCTGGCCAAATGCCCTACAATCAAGGCGGTACTGACGACTCATACCGAAACCTCTACCGGTGCGCTTAACAACGTCGCGGAAATAGGCAGGATAGTGCGCAGCAGGGACAGGCTGTTCGTTCTGGATGCCATTGCAGGCCTCGGAGCAGACGAACTCCGCATGGATCCGTGGAAGGTCGACGTGGTCATTGGAGGCTCCCAGAAGGCAATAGGCGCACCCCCTGGTCTGTCCCTCGTGGCGGTAAACGAACGGGCATGGACAGCGGTTTCCCGCTCCAGGCTGCCCAAGTACTACTTCAACATGCAGATAGCAGAAAAGTTCCGCCAGAAAGGCTTCACACCATGGACACCTGCAATACCAGCGATGATGGCCCTTGCAAGGTCTTTGGATAACATCGCGCAGAAAGGGATCGATAAGGTCTGGGAAGCCCATGAAAAATGGGCTACATTCTTCCGCAAGAAAGCACTTGACTTAGGTTTTACATTCATGCCCGAAAGGCCTTCGAACGCCTTATCTGTCATCAAGTTCCCCGAAGGTGTGGATACGACCGAGATAATCTGTGCCGTCCGCGACAAGGAAGGCATACTCCTTGCCAACGGTCAGCAGGAACTGAAAGGACACCTGATACGAGTAGGCCACATGGGTCACGCCAACGAAGCTGATACGCTTAGAGCCCTGGAGGTTTTAGAAAAATACGCTTTACCCAAACTTAAGGAGGGACAGTGAACGCCAAGCCGATGATTTTTTCAGGGATTCAGCCCTCGGGCAAACTGCACATAGGCAACTATCTCGGGGCGATAAAGCAGTTCGTACCCCTGCAGGATACCTACGACGCAATCTTCGGTATAGTCGACCTGCACGCGATGACACAGCTTTATGACAAGGAGGAGATGTCCGAAAGGATTATCAACGCCGCCGTCAACTACCTTGCCTGCGGACTCGATCCGGATAAGGCGACATTGATGCTCCAGTCAGGAGTCTCCGAGCACGCGGAGCTTGCATGGATTCTTTCCACGGTTACACCCCTGCCCTGGATCCAGCGCGTTCCAACCTTCAAGGAGAAGGCAAAGAACCAGCCGGACAACGTAAACATGGGCCTTTTCAACTATCCTGTTTTAATGGCCGCAGACATCCTGCTCTACAAGTCCGTCGCCGTACCCGTAGGCGAGGACCAGCGTCCGCATCTGGAACTCACCCGCGAGATTGCAAGGGCTTTCAACCAGAGGTTCGGTTCCTTCTTCCCAGAACCCGAAGAGATTATAAAGGGGGGCAAGGACGCCCGCGTAATGGGCCTCGACGGCAAACGCAGGATGTCGAAGAGTCTGGATAACTGCATCTACCTTGACGATGACGCCGAGACCATATACGAGAAGGTTACCCGGCAGGGGGTTACCGATCCGGCAAGGGTTCGCAAGTCGGACCCGGGAAATCCCGATATCTGCAACATGTTCACCTGGCATACATTCTTCTCAGACGAAAGGACTCAGAAAGAGTGCGCTCAGCAGTGCCGGGACGCGGAGTTCGGGTGTATGGACTGCAAGGCCGTACTGGTAAGGAATATCGTACAAACCCTCGAGCCCATCCAGGAGCGTCAGAAGGAGTTATTGGAGGATCTGGACAAGGTTCGAGATATTATCTCAGAAGGCACCGAGCGTGCACGCAAGATAGCGCGAGAAGCGATGAAAGAAGTACGCGAGATTACCGGGATGACATATCTGGACTGACAGCTTTACGCTTACAACTAACCGCATGTAGAAAGATAATTTACAACAAAGATAATCTCTGACCGGAGGAGAGCGACTGTAGGAAGTTCTACCGGAGGATGACCGAAGGGAATTATCTTCTAATCTTATTATCCCTCCATTTGCATTATGAATTATACGTGAGATATCCGACTGGGGTCCCCGCGCGAATATTCATATTCGCACGGGGCGTTTACACGTTAAAGTGGTCGTAGCCTTTTGATAAAAGCGGCTTGAGATCTTCGTCGATTTCCAGGAACGCGCCCTCGCCTTCCTCGATACTTCCGATTCGGTGTACGGGCATCCCTGTAATCTCTGAGGGAAGTTCGTCTGCCGAGGTAAAAAGAAGCTCGAAGTCCTCTCCCCCGTTCAGTACGAGTGAGTCCCAGTTTTGATCGAACCTTTCGGTGTATGAAGCAACCTCAGGATGTGCGGGTAAACGGTCATACTCGATTATTAGTTTTACCTTACTTGCCTTGGAGAGCTCGACCGCATCTGTTGAAAGCCCGTCTGATAAATCGACGCAGGCAGACGCTGTATCCCTTAACCTAATACCCAGACCTATCCTCGGTTCGGGTCTCAGGTGCTTTTGCCTGGCCTCGTTAAATCCCTCTTTCTTCTTAAGCATCCCGAGGATAAGCTGACCTACAGCGGAAAGTCCGGGGAAACCGGATACGTAAAGCAGATGTCCGGGTCTAGCGGTCGAACGCAGGATCGGCTTATCTGTGAATCCTAATGCGGTATAAGAAAGGGTAATCTTCTTTGCCGCGACCGTGTCGCCGCCTGCTATCTCGGCGCCAAGGGGTCCCGTTAACTCCTCTACTCCCGCGTAAATCCTGCGGATGAACTCTACGTCAATGTCCGGCGGGGCAAAGAGATTCACCAGGAGGCATACGGGCTCGGCCCCCATCGCGGCCAGGTCTGAAAGAGTCGCTCCAGCTGTCTTGAAACCTATCTCCTCGGGTGAGAAATAGCGTTGTGAGAAATGTATATCCTCGGTATAGGCGTCGGAAGATACTATTGTGCCGTCCGTGAGGACAAGTGCATCGTCACCGATTCCGACCTTAACCCTGGGATTACGAGTCTTTATCCAGGCAGAGAGCTTATCCAGGAATCCGAATTCGCCTAAATTCTCAAGCTTCAACATTCTTAAGCGCCCTCTTTATCAATTCGGCGCGCTTACGGTCGCGCTGTTCAGTTGAAAACTCCGCTCCGAAGAAAAACTGAAGGTTTGCAGGACGCGTAAGTATCATCAGTTTATTAAGCTTCCCTGCCGTCAGGTTGGGCAATATACCGATGCCGAACCGTAATGTGGATAACAGATTTATTACCTCATCACTGGTCAGCATACGCGCATATCTCAATATCCCTAAAGAGCGGTAAAGCTTGTCTTCGATAAAATTCTTCATCTTCGTTAAGATGTATTCCCTTGCCTCATTCTCGTAGGTAATAAGCTGAGAAGCCATCTTGGTAAGTGTAGAAATTATCTCTTCCTCGCTCTGACCAAGGGTTCTCTGGTTGGAAATCTGGAACAGGTGTCCCTTTGTCTCGGTGCCTTCGCCGTAGGTCCCCCTGACCGAAAGACCCAGCTGGAGCACGCCTCGCAAAACCCTGTCAATCTCCTTGGTTAAAACCACCCCGGGCAGATGTATGAGGATGGACGCCCGCATTCCGGTACCGACATTGGTCGGGCATGCGGTGAGGAAACCGTAATTATCTTCAAAGGCAAACGGGATGACTGAGTTTATTCTCTCATCCAACCGCTTCATGCTGTCCCATAAATTATCCAGGCAAAGGCCTGAACCCAGCATCTGCAGCCTGAGATGATCCTCTTCATTAACCATCAGGCTGAAGCTTTCATCGACCGTCGAAAAAAAACCCCTCTTTGCCTTGCTTTTAAGAAAATCGGGGGAAAGCAGGTGGCGTTCCAGCAAAAACTGGGTTTCAAAGGATGAGAGGTCCTCGACCTCTACGAGTTTGCGCCCGTGAGATATCAATGCTTGGGAAAGGGAATTATCAACGCTCTTTATTATGTCTTTCTGTTCTGTCTGTGAGGTTTTGGACAGGAACCTGATACCCGATATATTTCTAGCCAACCTTATTCGGGAACTTATCACTATATCGCCCTGAGGTCCTTCCCCGGAAAGCCAGGAACCCACGGCACGGCTGTCAAGGCCGCTCTTCAAACTTCCTAAGGTCATCTCTAAGCCTTGCCGCCTTTTCGTACTCTTCAGCCTGGATAGCCTTGGCAAGTTCCCGGCGTAACCGCTTCATCTGCATCTGCCTGAACACAGGGGAATCTTCAGGCTCTCGCGGGGCCTTTCTGCCCGTGTGATGGGTAGTGCCCTGAATCCTTGCGATAAGTCTTTCGATCCTTTCACCGAACTTCAGGTAGCATTCCGCGCACCCGAATCTTCCGGTTTGCTTGAACTCAGCCCAACTCATCCCGCATCCGGAACAGGTAAGTTCCTTATCATCGGTTTCTCCACGTTCCTTCAAGAAATCCGCGAACAGTTCGACCAGGGGCTTTTGTTTCTGGAGAATGTACCCCTTCTTGGAAGCGCACACCTTGCACAGATGCTTCTCCTTGAGATTACCCGATGAATCTACCTCGGTAACCAGAACCTCGGCCTCTGACTCGTGACAATCTTCACAGAGCATTACATTTTCCCATCTATCAGATCGTAGTGTTTATCTGTAAATTTCTTTACTAAAAGATTATGGGATACAATAACAAAGGTAATCTTCTTCTTGCGGTTCAGACGGGAAAAGATCTCCATCACCTCAGCCTCGGTCTCGCGGTCAAGGTTGCCCGTAGGTTCATCTGCGAGAACGATCCTCGGATCATGTACAAGGGCCCTTGCAACCGCTACCCTCTGCTTCTCACCTCCTGAAAGCTTAACCGGCAGGAAATTTATCCTTTCGGCAAGCCCGACCTCCGAGAGGAGTGCTCGCGCTTTCTCGTAAGCCTCCTTCTTGCCTGAACCCGATATCAGTAAAGGAAGGGCAACATTCTCAAGCGCGCTGAATTCGGGCAGGAGGTGATGGAACTGAAATACGAATCCCACCTCCCTGTTGCGAAACTCGGCAAGCTCCTCGTCCGTCATGGCTGAAATCATCCTGCCGTCGAATTCTATCAAGCCATCGGTGGGGCGATCGAATGCACCGATAATATGCAAAAAGGTGCTTTTGCCCGATCCGGAGGGACCGAATATCGAAACCGCCTCCCCCTTCTTAAGCTTGAGGTTTGCATCGCGAAGGGCTTCCACCTCCTCATCCCCGTTAACGTAGACCCTTTTTATGCCCTTGGCTTCAAGTAAATATCCCTTACTCATATCGCACCGCCTCAACCGGATCCATCCTGGAAGCCCTGAAGGCCGGATATATGGATGCCAGGAAGGTTATCAAGAGCGCCGTAACGGCAATTACCGCCACGTCAAGACCCTGAACCCTGACCGGAACCGTATCGATGTACCACACGTCTGCAGGCAGTCGTATTATCTTGAATCTATCCAGAACCAGGGACGCAAATACACCGAATATCGTTCCCAGAATGGTGCCTATAAATCCGATAAGCAACCCGAAGAAGGTAAACACCTTCATCACACCCGCCGATTTCATCCCGATAGCCCTGAGTATCCCTATCTCCCTGGTCTTGCGCATAACGGTCATAATAAGCGTTCCTATGATGTTGAAGGCGGCAACCAGGATAATGAGCGTAAGAACTATGAAAACCACAACCTTCTGCATCTTCAGGGCGCTGAACAGGTTCTTGTTTTGCATCAACCAATCGGTCACCCATACGAAGGGAAAGCCTATATCATTCTGAATCTTCTCAACCACCTTTGGTGAATAGAGTGGGTCTTTGAGTTTTACCTCCACATTGGTGAAGGTGCGGTTGTGACCAAAAAGAAGCTGAGCATCCTGCAGGTCAATGAATACGCCCAGCAGGTTGTAATCGAAGAAACCGGCGTCAAATATTCCCCTTATCTCGAATTTATTCACAATCGGTACGGGAACCCCCAGGGGGGTCATGATGGGTTCGCGATCAGGAGCAACCACGATTATAGTATCACCGACCCTTAGTCCGAGATTTGCAGCCAACTCGGTACCAACTACCGCGCCATGATTGGCAAACGACCACTCGCCCTCCATGTAGTAGGATGGATTCGTAATCGAAGACATCTTCGGCAAGTCCTCTATTCTTACGCCGGTAAGGGAAACACCGGCCGTTGAACCGCGAAATTGAATCGCTGTTTTTTTGTTTACTACCGGCGCGAATCCGGTCACCTCCCTCATCTTAGACAGCCCGGGTGCAATCGTATCCTGGTACTCCTTAACGGTTATAGGGGCGTTCCCGTACTTGCTGATCTCTATATGCGGGAATACACCTGCAATCCGATCCTTCAACTCCCCGTTAAAGCCGTTGAAAACGGACAGGGTTATAATGAGTGCGGCCACCCCAACGAATACGCCGGCTATGGCAATGATAGAGATGAGGTTGTAGAAACCTTCTCCCCTTCTGCGCTGCCTGAGATATCTGGATGCTATGAAGAAATTAACGTTCAATCTTATCCTCCCTTAATTGCGGAAAGATTATTACATCCCGGATAGTAGAGCTGTCGGTATAAAGCATAACCATCCGGTCTATGCCCAGACCCAGGCCTCCGGTCGGAGGCATCCCGTGCTCGAGAACCTCGATAAAATCCTCATCGATTACCGAGAACTCCTCGTGCCTTGCGACCATATCCTCGAAACGCCTGCGCTGTTCTGCAGGATCGTTGAGTTCCGTAAATGCGTTACCGAACTCCACCCCTCCAATTACCGGCTCGAAGCGCTCGACCAGTTCGGGGTTATCCCTGTGTACCTTTGCCAGGGGTGATATCAACTTCGGGTGATTTATCACGAACGCGGGACCGTGCAGGTGATCCTGGATGAGTTCTGAAAAGAGCTTGTCCAGCATCTTGCCGAAAGGAGCCTTATCGGTTACCTCTATGCCGTGCTTTTTGCACAGTTTTCGTAACTCTGTTTCAGAT
>WJJO01000193.1 GCA_014729665.1 Caldifarciminota bacterium | reverse complement strand
GCTCTATTCCACCTACGTCCTTGGCGCAGCGGAAGCCGACACAGGGAAAGGTTGCTGCAGGTTCCCCTCCTATTCTTGCGAATCTATTCTGCCATTCCTTTTCGTATTTGTAGCAACCGCCGCGGTGAACCTTAAGATTAGAACCTTCGCTAGTATATCCCTGGGGGTTGATCATATCCTGTGGATTATAAGGAGCATACCAATCGTTAACCCACTCGAACACATTGCCAACCATGTCGTAGCAGCCAAAGTGATTCATTCCCTTCTCGAAAGAACCCACAGGCGCTGTGAACTCGGAACCGTCAAGCTTGCCTTCTTCGGCCCAGTTGCAGTAATCATCGTGCCATTCATTACCCCATGGGTATGTGTGTTGACCTGCATTCGACGCTGCATATTCCCATTCGGCCTCGGTTGGCAATCTTTTACCAATCCATTCAGCATAAGCTCGAGCGCCGTACCAGCTAACCCAGTACACGGGATAGTTCTCCCTGCCCTTCCTAACATTGTATATACTATCTTCGATATCAAACAGAATATCCGGATAGCTCGTTTCATCGAACCAGTAAGAACCGCCTTCCTTCTGGTTGCCCATCTCGTTCAGGAACCTGCAGAACTGCTTATTGGTTACCTCGAATACATCAAGGTAGAACGGATCTATTTTGACTTCACGAACAGGAGAACAGCCTCTTATAGAGCTGTCACCCATTGCGAATGAACCACCGGGGATAAACTCCATCCCTTCCTGAGGAAGTATAACCACCCAATAGTCATAGACATTTTGAAGATATTCCTTCCCCGTGATAACCAACTCTTTGTTTATGTCCAGACCGCTCAGGGATTCGAGGATTGCAATTGCGTTCTCAGAGCTTTTATCGTCGGAATGCCGGAACTCCTCAAAGAACTTTGCGATAATCAGGGAATCCCCTGATTTATCCATCACCTTTGCCCAGAAATAAGGGGCAAGGTCGTAGCCCCTATACCCGACTTTTCCACCTTGCCAATCTCGCAATGTTGCCTTACCCCAGGTTCGAAGATCGTACACCTCACTTGAATCTTCATAAACAATCCGTGAAAACCGAGTACTCTCCGGGAAAAGCTTTTCATCAATCTCAAACGCAATATAGTTAGCCACCCCATCCCCAATCCAGCGTGTATTTGGGTCGTCGTAGACTCCATAGTATTCACCGAGTGATTGTTCTACCCACTCATGCGGGAGTGTTCGGAATTTCATGTTGTAGAGGTCCCCGCTTGTAGGCGATACTATCCACCCCCCAACCCCGAACCTGTAGTTGTTAGTGGTTAAAAAGACCTTCAGGTGCTTCAATTGCAGCCCTGTGAGTATATGGATCATTTGCTTTTCCTGTCGGAGGGTGTTTATCACTTCATGAGCTTTTTCTTTATAACCCACCTCGTAGAGTAGCTTAATTCCGTCATCCCTCAACTCAAGCATACCTTCGCCAGTTTCAAAACCCTCCCTTAGATTTTCTTCGGAGCTTGATGTAAAATCGGTTGTAAAATCGAGAGGTTTTTGAGAGTGTACTTTTAACTCAACTTTCTGAAAAAGCCTGGGAGGGGGAACCCAGAAGAGAACCTCACCAAAGTCGTCGGAAATCCGTGCGATTTTCCTTGAACCCACACTTAGTGTACAGACGATGCCTTCAACTGGCTTTCCAATACTATCGGTAATCCGAAAAAACAAAGGCAGGCTGTCGTAAGGATTTTTAAATATGTGTAATCTATTACCTTTGTCTGTTTCTTCTATTTTAGATGCAAGGTTTATCTGTCTAAATAAAGGTTTAGCATTATATGTCTGTATGTGTGAATCAGGGGTTATCGAAGTTCCATTTCCACAGGCTACATTGATAAAAGCCAGTAACAATAATATGTACATATACTTTGATTTTCTGCTGTTTCTGTGCATTCTATTTCTCCTAATTAGGCTGCTGGTTGACACAGGGAGGGATCAATCCCCTCCCCGTGCTTCAGTGACTTGTCCTTATGTTGTTCCCCAGTCAATGAGTTCGAGGCCAAAGAGTTTTAGATAGAGTCTCCGTGTGCATGGATTAATCACTTTTTTGGGTGTACCATCGGGATAATATTCTGTTGATCCAGCGTTGTGTTCGTATTCAAATTCAAAACCTGATTGT
>WJJO01000192.1 GCA_014729665.1 Caldifarciminota bacterium | reverse complement strand
TTAGTCTTCTTTTCCCCTACCCCGGGGATATTATCGAGCTCTGAGGAAACCGCGGCCTTACCCCTTAGCTTGCGGTGATATTCTATGGCGAACCGGTGGGAGGAGTTCCGGATACGGTAAAGAAGCTTGAGTACCGGATCGGATGCCGGGATGATTATCTCCCTGCCGTCCCTGCCGAACAGGTGATCGTGGCTCTTAGCAAATGCAAACACCGAAATATCGAGATTGACGCGATTCAACAGTTCCCGGACAAGAGACATCTGGGACTTGCCCCCGTCCAGGATCAGAAGATCGGGAAACTGCTTTCCTTCCTTCTGGAGCCTGGAAAGACGACGGGCAACAACCTCGGCCACCATTGCCGGATCGTTGGAACCTTTCACCGTCTTGATCCTGAACTTGCGGTAATAAGATTTTGCAGGCCGGGCGTTACGGAACACCACTATTGAACCTGTGGGGTTGGTCCCCTGTATATTGGAGATATCTATCATCTCTATGTGATAAGGAACAGACGGCAGGTGCAGGTACTCCTGGAGTTTTGCCAGTAAGGGATCTGTCCGCGGAGCCTGCTTATCCTGCTCCAGGGCGAGCCTGGCGTTCTCCTCCGCTATCTCGAGCAGGTGACGCTTCTCGTCCCTGACGTTTGCAGAAAGCTTTACCCTCTTGTCCCGGTAGGTCATGAACCAGTCCGCAAAGACCTCGGCATCATCGGGCAGCTCTGGTAGGACTATCTCTGAAGGAATATCATACGTGTGCGTGTATATCGATCTCATCACGGTATGAATAAGGTCAGCATCAGACGTATGCGGCGGTACTGTCAGCATAAACGTTTCGCGTCCGTAGAGTCTTCTTTCCCTGAGTTTGAGAAGAACTGCCGCGGCACGCGAGGAGTATCTGGCGACCGAGATGAAGTCCCGCGGCGTGGCATCGTGACTTGCTTCCCTTGCATGGTACCGGACTTCACGAATCGCCAGCAGCTGATCGCGAACGATGGCGGCTGCCTCGTACTGCTGTCTTGCCGAGGCCGCAAGCATCCTGCGCTCGGTTTCCTCCTCCAGCTGATCGGATCGCCCTGCAAGAAAGTCTATCAGTCCTTTCAACTGATCCTTGTAGTCTAGAGGTGAAAAATCCTTCTTACACGGAGCGGAACACAGCTTGAGCTGATAAAGCAGGCAAGGCCTGGAAGGCCTGTCGTCAGGAAGATCGTAATGGCACGTTCTTATCTTGAATATTCGCTTTACCGCATCCAGTGTCCGCTTCAGGTTCCTGACCGAGGAGTAGGGCCCGAACAGCAGATTCCCGTCCCTGCGTTCATTGCGTGTAACGTAGATGCGGGGAAAAGACTCGGAGACCGTAACCTTCAGATACGGGTACCGCTTGTCGTCCCTGTACCGGATATTGTATCTCGGCTTGGACAGCTTGATAAGGTTTTCTTCAAAGATGAGAGCCTCAGCCTCGGTGGATGTAACGGTAACCTCAACACGGGCTGCCCTGGGCATGAAGGCAATGGCTGGCTGGGCTGAGGGAGAAAGGTAGGAGGAAAGACGGTTGCGCAGATCGGCCGCTTTCCCGACGTAAAGTACCCGGTTGCGCTCGTCCTTGAATACGTAGACACCGGGCTTGTGCGGGGCCTGCTTTATGGATTCCTGTACTGCCTGGTTAATCATTAATTAACCACAGAGGCGCTAAGGCACAGAGATTCAGGAGAAAATTACACTTTACCATTCTGTGAATAATTCGCTCAGTGTCTCTGAGTCTCTGTGGTTTTTTGTTGTAATCATCCTTTTATGACGCCGAGTGGACGCATCCGGGCGACCTTGCGTGAGAGCCCGGCGTTATGCGCAACCTCCACCACCTCGTCGATATCCTTGTACGCCTCCGGGGTTTCCTCGGCCAAAGTCTTTGCCGAAGCGGAGAGGACAAGTATTCCTTCCCGTTCCAGACGCGACTTAACCTCGTGTCCCCGTATCTGCTTAAGAGCCTTTGACCGCGACCACACCCTGCCCGCACCGTGACAGGTGGAGCCGAAACTAATCTCCATACCTTTATCAGTACCTACCAGAACGTAGGATGCGGTGCCCATGTCGCCGGGTATGATAACCGGCTGACCGATGTCTGCATAATCATCAGGGATATCCGGATGCCCGGGTCCGAACGCACGAGTCGCACCCTTGCGGTGAACGCACAGTTTCCGTATCTTTCCTCCGACCTCGTGCTCCTCGAACTTGGCTATGTTGTGGGCTACGTCGTAAACGAGATGAAGACCCAACATCTCAGCGCCCTTACCGAAGGTTTTCTCGAATCCCTCGCGCACCCAATGCATTATTGCCTGCCTGTTGGCCCATGCGTAGTTGGCCGCCCCGGCCATTGCTCCGAAATAGGCTTTTCCTTCAGGGGATTTGATCGGCGCGCACGCCAGCTGGCGGTCGGGAATGGAAAGATGATACTTGTGCACGGCCTTTCCCAGTGATTTTACCGCGTCGTCGCACACCTGGTAGCCGAATCCGCGTGAACCGGTATGAATCATCACCACCACTTGCCCCTTGCGAAGTCCCATAACGTCCGCGGCGACATTATCAAATATCTCATCCACAACCTGGATTTCGAGGAAGTGGTTGCCCGCTCCGAGTGTACCAATCTGCGGGAGTCCCCGCTCGAACGCCCTTTCAGAAACCGCTGCAGGGTCCGCTCCGGCCAGCGTACTTTCCTCTTCCGTATGGTCTAAATCCTCATCCCAGCCGTATCCCTTGTTCACCGCCCATCGAGCGCCGTTCAAAAGGACATTCTTTAACTCCTGTCTCGAAATCCGTATCCTGCCCTTCTTGCCGACACCTGCGGGAACGGCTGTAAATATCTCCTGCATCAACGTCCTGAGTTTCTGTTTTACATCACCTGCATCCAAATTGGTTCGCATCAACCTTACCCCGCAGTTTATGTCGTAGCCCACACCGCCGGGAGAGATAACCCCTTCATCCACATCGAACGCCGCAACCCCGCCTATGGGGAAGCCGTACCCCCAGTGGATATCGGGCATTGCCATTGCACTTCCGACAATCCCGGGAAGATGGGCTACGTTTTCGACCTGCTGAGGGGCGTTATCTTTTAAAAGAATCGGCAGCAGCTTCTCGGATGAGAAGATTATACCGTCGGTTTTCATGCCCCCTTTCCTGGGTATCCTCCATCTGTTAGAATCAATCTTTTCTAACTTACCTGAATAAGGTTGATTAGCCATGGGTGATTATAGATAGTGCCTTACAGGGTGTCAAGGTCAGTATCGATAAATCATTATTGACCTAACTCCTCAATGACGGTTTCGTAGTGTTCATGGATCATCCGCCGATCAAAGCGAAAAGACTCTTCGAGCATTGCATCTTTTTCCTCATCCGAAAAGTACTCCATACATGATATAAAGAAATGCTTATCCTCCTTCTCTATGTGCCGAGGGTAAAACTCGATTAAAGACTTAAGATGAGTAACAATATCTGCAACAGCTTCTTTCCTCCCAGCCTGGTTCAGTTCCTTTGCTTTAAGCAGAGCCTTGACGGTTTTGCGACCTGTTCGGTGCTCATCAATCAACTCATCCATGATTTTTTTATGTTTAGGGTTAAGCTTTTTTTCTGAAAGTTCGCGAAACAGGATATCTTCCTCCTTGCCGTGATGTGTGCGGTCGGCGTATGTGCGGAAGAAATCGACCGCTTTTTCAATAAATACCGGATCAGGTTCACCCCCTTTTTCGATACTTTCCACTTCATGCTTTAACGCAGGGATTATTCTTTCGATGAGTCTGTGTTCTATCATCAGAGG
>WJJO01000191.1 GCA_014729665.1 Caldifarciminota bacterium | reverse complement strand
GTAATTATACCTGTAGATATGGGGTATTTTTTTCGAAAAGGGGCTTAATCGTTTTCGGCAACCAAACCGGGAAGGACATCGGCATCCGGCATAACCTCCCACCTTGTCGGAGGTCTGAGCCTTGGCGGATGGTATCCGGGAGCCCGGTAGCGAATATCACTGTAAGGAATGCGGTGGAGGGGATGGACGATAGCCTTCTCGGGACAGTAGTTGACGCAGCGCTCGCACATAAGGCAGCGGTTACGGAACTGGGGCCAGGTAAGTGAACCGAAGATATTATTTTCAGGACACACTCGTTCACAAACGCCGCAGTTTGTACAACCCTCCAGTATTAGGAAATTCCGCGATGCAAGGTAACCGTCCAGCATGTCGAAGGCTATACCGGTGAGCTGGGATGCAAGGACGTGCAGTACGTCATTGCGTTCTATTTCACCCTTGCCTGAAAGAATCTCGGCGACAAAGCCAGGTGCCTGTGCCTTCATTTTTTCGATCATCTCAAGCGTCCAGGGTGCACGAGGATCGGCTGGGCCGTAGTAGATGGTTTCGTTGTTGACGACCAGGAATGCCCTTGCCGATATCACCTTATAACCTCTGCGCTTAAGGTAACGGGCTGCGAGAGCCTCAGAGCCCCACGATTTGTCCTGCATGGTCGAAAAAACAAAGGCACGTTTTCCCTGACCATTGGGCATTCGTTTTAAGAATCGCCTCATATTTGAGGGAAAACACCACGCATAAACAGGGAAGCCGATGCCGATGTGAGAGTAGGGGGAGAAGTCGAATTTGCATTGAACCTGCTCAAGTGCGAAAAGATCTGTTTTGATATCGTTTCTCCCAAACTCACGGGCAATTGCATCAGCCATTAACCAGGTGTTGCCCGTGCCTGAAAAGTAGATTATGAGAACCCTTTGGGTGGAACCCGGCTTCCGAGTCATCGTTCATTATACGCATGAAGATGAGGTCTGCAATAGTGTCCTATTTGACTATATCGTGGATGAATCTTATAATACATGGATTAATAAGGAGTTCTAACCGTGCATATTATCTGCGAAGGAGAAAAGACAGTCCTCAGGGAGGTCGAATTAGGAGATGTAGATGATGTGGTGAGATGGAAGAAAGACAAGCTAGTAGGAAGGATGGCCCTTGATCCGGATACTGAAGTAACGCTTGAGGGTCAGAAGCAAGATATAAGCAAGGCAGTAGAGTCTGATAGTCAATTATACCTTATAATCCAGGTCAAGGAAAATGGACAACCTGTAGGCTATGTTAGGATCAACTGGATGGACGTCAGCAGAAGATTTGCATGGCTGCGATTCGCCCTGGGAGAGGAGAGTGCTCGCAGAAAGGGATATGCAAAGGATGCACTAATGGCCTTGCTTTCTCATCTTTTTTCCAAAGGCATGCACAGGATAGAGGCTGAGGTCTTTGAGTACAACACAGCCAGTCTTAAACTTCTTTCGAGCCTGGGTTTCAGACGCGAGGGATTGAAGAGAAAGGCTCATTATGACGGGGACGATTACTTCAACATCGTTGTCTTCGGTCTTCTTTCAGGGGAGCTAAGGTAACTGTTTATGTTAAGAGCCGGATGGTATTGATTTCTCCCCTTACCTCGGGGTTACTGTCTTCAATTTTTAACTCCGGTATTAAGCGATTTATTGCTAGATCGAAATAACGGAGCGGATTTTGCCAAAGCCATTACCGGGTGTCGCTTCTTATCGTGTTCCAGTTGCCGACAACTATCTGCGACCATGTTTCCAGGGTCTCGATGCGTTTCCTGAGTTCGGAAAGGTTAAGGAAGGCGAGCGAGGTTATGGATGCCTCGCGTTTTGATATCCTGGGTTTTTCGAGCGTGCAAACCACAAGTAAGCCGAGATGAACCATGCCCACAGGATTGGAATCGTCGTTTATTAGGCCTTTGATCTCCTCGGTGAACGGGGATTGTATCTCTACCTCCTCATCTATCTCACGCATCATCCCCGCGGCAAAGACCTCCCTTAAATCCTGCTTAAAAAGGGTGTGATCGGTGGTCGAGATGTGTCCGCCTACACCTACAGAACCCAGGGACTTCAACCTGTCCTCCCCTGTCTTCTTGCCGCGTACGTAGTGGAGAATTTTTTCTTTTGAGGTTAATACTACATAGGGTATCAGTTGCTTCCAGGAGGGGTCGGTTTCGGCGCTGTCCCTATCTATAAACCTTGCCTGATTCGAGGTCAGGAATCCCTCAACGATAGCCCCATCGTCGGGTTTGAAGCCCTGGAAGCTTCCCAGCCTGTCCAGTAGTTCTCGCGGGAAACACAGCACCCTTTCTGTTGATTTATTCATCTCGAATTATTCTACACATCACATTACTAATTTCAACTCATTGACAGTCTTTATCTCGAATACGAAGATTTATCTTGACTCACAAGATTTATCTTGACTACGGCTTAACTTGGGGTACAATCGGTTGTCCTTTCAAGGAGGAAAAATGGTATTTGAAGAGCTTGTTGAAAAACCGAACGGGGCCAAACCGGTCTGGGCGGACCTTGCTATCAAGACACCGGCTTCACCGGATTACGAAACGGTTGATAATTACGAACTTACCTCACAGGAATCCCGCAGACGTATAATAGACAGGTTAATAGCAACCGCGCTGGAAAAGGAAATCAAGCTTCTGGGAACTGCCGATTACAACCTCGGTCTCTCCGAAAGGGGAATCTGGATTGATGATTTAACCGAGGCGGCCGGCAGAAAAGGGATAAGCGTTTACC
>WJJO01000190.1 GCA_014729665.1 Caldifarciminota bacterium | reverse complement strand
TTCCCCTTACGGCTGCCTGGATATGGCAGGTAATGAAGACGAGTGGTGCGCGGATTGGTTCGACGATGAATACTATTCTGTAAGCCCTGACAGTAACCCCCAAGGTCCTGATACAGGAACTACCCGCGTGGTACGCGGAGGAGACTATAGAAGCGAAGCGCGCCGCGTACGATGCGCCTATCGAAAAAGTTCTTTCCCTTCCCAGACATTCTACGGCTTCCGGGTATGCAAGGATTGATTTACCTTGCCTGATTAAATTGGTTTTCTGTCAGTTTTTAACTGATAGAAGATCGACTGTTGACAGTTTCCGGCTTATGGATATATTGCTGGATGTCAGGTTCACTCACCTCAATCATTCCTCAGTTGGAAAGCCTCTACACCTGTTATAATAAAAAAGAATACATCTCCCCTGACCCCCTACAGTTCCTGTACGATTACACGTTATTAAGGGATCGTGAGATAGTTGGTATGGTTGCATCATCACTGGCCTACGGCGGGATTAAGCAGATTCTGGCAAGCGTGGGAAAGGCCCTGGAACCGATGGGCAATTCCCCGTATGATTTCCTGATTTCTCATAGTCTACCTGATCTTAAGAGAATCTACCGAGACTTTAAGCATCGCTTTGCTGCAGGCGAGGACTTTGCCCTGATGCTGTGGGGGGTCAAGAGGATGATCGAAGAGTATGGCTCACTGGAGGCCGGATTCCTGGCCGGATATGATGAAACCTTCGACACAATCCTCTCTTCACTAATTAACTACATCGATAAAATACATGAATTCACAGATAATGATCAAGAAGAGGTGTGTTACGGGTACGGTTTCAAACATCTTCTCCCCCATCCTGAGAAAGGCGGTGCGTCAAAAAGACTTCATCTATTCCTCAGGTGGATGGTAAGGAAAGATGCTGTAGATCTCGGTGACTGGAAACACGTCTCCCCTACAAAACTGATTGTGCCCGTTGACCTGCACATGCACAGAATTGCTCTTGCTCTGGAATTAACCTCTAGAAAACAGGCAAACCTCAAGACCGCGCTGGAGATTACTGCCGCATTCCGGGAGATAGTACCTGACGATCCGGTCAAGTATGATTTCGTCCTCACCCGCCTGGGCATTCGCGACGATACAGACATGGAAATATTTCTTAAATCCTGCCTTACCCCTACTTGACATAGTTGTATTTGGTGCTAACATTATCAGGAATCGAATTGAGGAGAATTAATGTTCAAAACCCTCTACGACGTACTCAGCTTCGCTTCTGAGAAGGAACAGAGTGCCTATGAATATTACACCGAACTTGCAGGAAAAATGCAGAATCCTCAAACGCGAAGGCTGTTCGAAAACATCGCTATCCAGGAGCTAAACCATAAACGTCAGATAGACATAATCAGAAGAACAACTAAAAGTGCTTCAAGACAAATCAAACTGGATTCTGAAATGCTTCCGAAATCAGCTAGGCCCAAACGCAAAGCAGAACTCCCTATCCAGAATGCTATAATGTTGGCTATCGGACGTGAAGAATCCGCTTACAAGCTTTATATAAACCTTTCCGAGACGGTAGACGATCCTGAAATCCGTCAAATACTAATTACCCTTGCCGAGCAGGAAGCAGATCACAGAAAAAATCTAAAAAAGGCGCTTTCAAAAATCTGACCATCCCTGCTCTTGTTTGCTTGACGAAAGTCTGTGAAGCCCTATAATCACAATTGAAAAAGCTAAAACCCATCAAGGAGGATTCGAAGTGGATACATTTGGCTCTGTAAATGAACTCTTGGATTTTGCCATTGGTAAGGAACTGGAAGCCAATCAATTTTACGTAAATCTTTCAAATCGAGCCGACAGGCAATCCATGAAAGAGATGTTCGATAGTTTCGCGGCGGAAGAATTGAAACACAAAGAAAAACTCGAAGGAATCAAACAGGGAAAGAAACTTGTTTCTGCAGAAAGCAAGGTGACCGATCTGAAGATTGCAGACTATACAACAGATGTAAATCTTAACGCAAATGATGAATTCGATTTTCAGAAAGCCCTCTTGGTAGCTATGCAGAGAGAAAAGGCTTCTTATAAACTCTACTCGAATCTTGCAGAAATCACTGAAGATGAAGGACTTAAAGAGGTTCTACTCGGACTGGCGAACGAGGAAGCCAAGCATAAGCTTTACTTCGAGACTCAATACGACGAATACATCCTTTCCGAAAACTAACGAACACGACTTTTACTTCAAGGGATGCTTGTTGATGCATCCCTTTTTGCATCTGTAAACCTTGACATACCCTAGTGAAATACTATAATAAATGAGATAGCTTGACATAACAAGCTTGAATCTTATAGTTAAAAAACAACCAAAACCCGGGAGGGTTACATTGGCCAAAACAAAGCGGATATACAGATGTTCCGAGTGTGGAGATCTGATAGAGGTAATCAAGGAAGGCTGCGGGAACTACTCCTGTCACGGCAAACCAATGGAACTGCTGGAAGCACAGACCGCAGACTGGAAGAACGAAAAACACGTACCGGTAATTGAGAAAATAGACGGTGGTTTCAAGGTAATAGTCGGCAGTACACTCCACCCCATGGAACAAGATCACTACATCGAATGGATAGAACTCTCAGATGATTCCGGTAACGTTTACCGCAAACATCTCAAACCCGGTGACGCTCCCGAAGCGGTTTTCATGATTGATACAGGTCAAGTAGTTGCCCGTGAGCACTGTAATAAACACGGGCTCTGGAAAGGAGATAAACAAAAATGATATCGAAAAAGATGCAGAACGGTCTCAACAAACAGCTCAATGCAGAACTCTACGCAGCATATCTCTACTTTGCGATAAGCGCATGGTTCGAGGGAGAGAATCTCGAAGGTTTTGCCGCCTGGATGAAATCGCAGGCGTTAGAAGAAACCAGCCATGCGATGCGCTTCTACAAGCATATACTTGAAAGGGGCGGTGAAGTTGAGCTCTTCGAGGTTAAAAAACCTGAAGCGAAGATATCAACTCCCCTTGAAGCATTCCAGGCCGCATACGAACACGAAAAAAAGGTAACGCAGATGATTAACGATCTGGTTGACCTTGCCGAAGCGGAGAAGGACAACGCTGCCATTTATGGTCTTCTAAACTGGTTCGTTTCAGAACAGATTGAGGAGGAAGACCAGACCCTTAAGGTAGTCGAAAAACTAAAGATGATTGCCGATTCAAAACAGGGAATCTTCATGCTTGACAGGGAACTTGGAGCGCGTCCGCTTCCTGCTTCACAAACAATCGTAAACCCCGGTTCAGGGGAAGATTAAAGGAGTACTTCCTATGGGTATAGTATTCAATGCCGAAGAGATTCTCGAGATAGCAGAACAGATAGAGCGTAACGGTCAAAATTTCTATAAGAAAGCGGCCGAAAACACATCAGAAGAAAGACATAAAAAGCTCTTAACCGACCTTTACGAGATGGAGGTTGAACACGAAAAAACCTTTGCGAATATGAAGGCTAAGCTTGAACCAAAGGAACGTGAATCGAGGGACATGGATCCTGAGAATCAAGGTGCCGCTTATCTAAGGGCGGTCGCAGACGGACATGTCTTCGAGTATAAACGCGATCCATCACTGGAACTAACAGGAAAGGAATCTATAGAAGAGATACTGAATACCGCACTCGGTATGGAAAAAGAGTCTGTCGTTTTTTACACAGGGATTAAGGACATGGTGCCCGAGCGCCTCGGGTCGAATCGGATATCGGACATCATCAAAGAAGAACTATCTCACATAACACTTCTCTCGAAACACATAGTAAACCTGAAAAGCTAAAACAGGGACAATCCATATTTATCGAGGAGGCCCTGAAACGGGGCCTCTATTTTTTCAAGGAGGAGACATGCTGTTAGGTCCAAGAACACCAGTAGCGGAACTCTTAAGGGAATACCCATTCCTTGAGAATTTCCTGCCCGAATACAACCCGAAGTTTAAGAAATTGTTAAATCCGGTTGTACGCAACACTATCGGCAAGATAGCCACGCTCCGGATGGCTGCGTCGGATGCAGAAATTGAAATCAACACATTTATCAAAGACTTGAAAGAAACCATCGAAACTCAAACCGGTGAAGAGGTGCGAATCCTTACTCAAGCAGAGTTGGCAGTGCGAGCTGGACGCATCAGGCAAATTCTAGCAGACCTTCATTCAGCTAAGGGCAGTAACGTCGAGGAGTTACGTAAACGGTTTGCTGCCGAGATAGAAGACATAAATCCTTCTGAGATAGCAGAGATTGAACAGCAGTTGATATCGGAAGGAATCACAGAAGACGAAATCACCTCGATGTGCGATCTTCATGTCGCGGTATTTCGTGATTCGCTGGATAAGAGAAACACACCTGATATGCAGCCCGGACATCCGGTACATACATTTCGCGCCGAGAATGCAGAATTCGAAAAAATGACAAGAGAACTCAGCAAGACGTTGTCAGACCTGAACAAAAAGCAGTTTCCTAGAAAGAAAGAAGAGCTAGCCGAAACACTCGAGAAACTTACCTCGGTAAATATCCATTACACTCGCAAGGAAAACCAGCTTTTTCCCTACCTCGAAAAATATGATATAGAAGGACCTGTAAAGGTCATGTGGAACGTTCACGATCAAATTCGTCAAATGCTGAAGAAAACCCGCACTTATCTTGAAAGTGAGAACCTAAGCAAGTTTAAGACAATGAGTTCAAAGCTTGCCGGTACTATCCTTGATATGATTTATAAGGAGGAACGGATACTCTTCCCGATGGCGCTTGAGAAACTCAATGAAACCCAGTGGGCAGAAATAAGAGAGGGTGAAGGGGAAATCGGATATGCCCTGGTTGAACCGGGAAACGAGTGGAATCCCGCAATTAAAGAAAGGATAGAGGATATGAGTCAAGATAGTCATGAAACTGATACTTTCCGGCTCGAAGATCTGCCGGGAAATATCACAAGAAACGCAGAGTTGCCCTTATCTGAAGGTGCTTTAACGCTTAAACAGATAGACTTGATGCTTAAAACATTACCCCTGGATATAAGCTTCGTAGATGAGCGCGACGAGGTTCGTTACTACTCCGCTACACCCGATAGGATATTCCCACGATCCCGCGGAGTTATAGGCCGAAAGGTTCAGAATTGTCACCCGCCCAAGAGCGTTCACATAGTCGAAAAGATCCTTGATGAGTTTAAGAACGGCAAAAGGGACAGTGCAGAGTTCTGGATTCAACTTCACGGTAAGTTCCTACACATCCGCTATTTCGCCTTAAGGGACGGGAATGGAAACTACAAGGGAACGCTGGAGGTAAGTCAGGATGTTACTGGAATTCGCAAACTTACCGACGAGAAAAGACTCCTCGACTGGGAATAAAAAAAGGCCGGCTTCAGCCGGCCCTTCGCTTCCTTTAATAACTTGCGGATTTACCCGGATTCTTTCACGCTTTCTTCTTCAACCTCTTCGGACTCATCTCCTGACTCATCCTCCGGCAGAAAAGCAATTGCGGTAAGCTTTTCCGTCACCTCCGCAGAAGCTTCTCCCACGTTGAACTCAAAGTCACCAGTCTTAATAGGCTTTCTGGTAAAACCGCTTTCAACGATCAGTGAATAGGTACCGGTTAACCGGAAGACAGCGTCTGAAAGCATAACCTCTGCAATAGACGGGTGTATCTCGGAATACGTAAAAGGTATCTTGAAGACCCTGGTCGTTGCCCCTTTAGGCCCAAGCTTTACCGGAGTTACTTCAGGCTTATGCCTCTGTACGATTCCGCCCTGAAGTCTTACCTCAATCTTGAAATCCTCGGCCTTGATAGAATGCCGGTATGGACTTGAAATCTTCACCTTGAAGGCAAGTGTAAAACCGGAAGAATCCGGGGATTCGACAGATATCCCATTTATTTGAAAGTAAGTCTCCTCGTAGAGATTTATCGGCACGCCCGTAGAGGTTAAAACCGGATTCCTTACAAGTTCACCCTTCGAGATAATCAAGGCTACTGTTCTACCGCGCTGTATCCTTTCACCGGGTTCAGGATTCGTCTTCATTACGGTATTGAGTGGATACTCATCGCTGTTTCTGGTTATGAAAGGTTGTAATTCGAATCCCAGTCCTGTAATATATTCGGCTGCATCACCGACTTGCATACCTCGTAAATCGGGAAAATCAATAGTTAAAGGTGCGGTTAGTCGAACCTTAACCGTATCCTCGAGCACCGAATCGGGTTCGGGATACTGTTTGTAAATTACTCCCTGAACCAAACTGTCGGTATAGAACGAATCCGGAAGCACTACAAGATTGACTGAATCTGCATCAGAGTAACCCAGTTGTGAGGCCAGTGATGCCCTTGCCGAATCTGGATTCAAACCTAACAGATAAGGCGTGGTTTGTTCGGCTTCTAAACCAACCCCTGAGATAATCAGGAGAAGAATCGAAACTATAATTAAGCATCTTCCTTTTTTTCTCATAGCAGTGATTTTAGCAACCAAACAGGTAATGTCAAGCCGTTTGATACCCAGTATGTGCTTGACATAGGGTTTGCCGCCTTTACAATCGGCAAGTGAGTATAAGAATCCTTTCTGCTGAAACAGCGGCCAAGATTGCAGCCGGAGAGGTAATAATACGACCGGCTTCGGCAGTTAAAGAACTCATCGAGAATTCCCTGGATGCAGGAGCAAAGAAAATCGAGGTTTATCTGAAGGAAGGAGGAAAAAGGCTTGTGAAGGTCGTAGATGACGGTGAAGGAATCCCATCTGATGAGGTTGAGCTTACGATAAAGCGATTTGCCACAAGCAAGCTGGCTTCAGCCGGGGACCTGGTCCGTATCTCCAGTTACGGTTTTAGAGGCGAAGCGCTCGCCTCTATGGCCGAAGTCAGTGAATTGACTGTCGAAACACAGCAGGAAGGAACGCAATCCGGTATTATACTTCGAGTCAAGGCTGGAAAGGTAATCGAGAAGAAAGAGACGGTTCGCAGCAGGGGAACGACCGTATCAGTCTCAAATCTTTTTTTCAATCTCCCGGCAAGACGTTCCTTCCTTCGAGGAGAATCTTACGAACGAAGAATGATTCTCGCGGTAGTTCGAAATTACGCACTTCTTCATCCTGAAATCCGTTTTGAGGTTCGCACCCCAAAGAGAAAAGTCGCAGAATATACCTCGTGTAGAGACTGGCTCGAACGCATCAAAAGTGTATACCCTAAATTAAAATCAGCCGAATTGATTCCCCTCAATCAGAAACACCGTCTGCTTTCTATCGAAGGCTATATCATAAGACCGGATCAAAGCCTTGAGATCAAAAAACTTCAGCGAATATTCTTTAACAATCGACCTGTTATATACAGGGCTATTTATCGAGCGGTTATTGAAGGTTTCGGACCACAACCCGACAACGTTGTTCCCTTCTTTATCTTAAAACTAAACTCACCGGCAGACATGTTGGATTCAAACATACATCCTGCAAAAACCGAGGTTCGCTATCGGGACGAACGATTCCTGTTCGACTTCGTCTCACAGGCGGTACGCCAAGCAGTACATAAAGAGGCGGTCTCGAATCTTACCTATACACAACTACCCTCATACACTCATCTCCGTCCCTACCCAAAATCCTTAACTCACCCTACACAACCTCGTGATGACTCCGCTCAATTAAACATGCATGGAAACCGGCAATCATCTCCTCCCACAGATCCGGCTATTGTATCTGGAAGTTATAAGTACACCGAAGATACCGGCGGAGAAACTGCCGATACTCCTTTATACCATGCGAGCTTCTGGCAGTTACAGGAAACCTATATACTTGCCCAGGTTTCGTCAGGTCTTATCATCGTAGATCAACATGCAGCTCACGAACGTATCCTTTTTGAAGAGATGCTTACAAGGCTTTGGAAAACACCCAGACAGCGACTGCTTTTTCCCTTAATCGTCGAACTCAACCCTGAAGAGTATGCGATATTTGAAGAAATCACGGATTATTTGCCCGAACTGGGACTGGAAGCTAAGCCTTTCGGACCAGATCAAATAATGATAGAAACCCTGCCTGCCGATGCAAAGATGGGACCTGCTGAACTATCAGCATTATTTACAGATTTTGTCGAATCAAGCGAGGTTAAGCTCGGTAACCGTGAGAAGATGGCCGCCTTTATCGCCTGCCACGGCGCAATCAAGGCCGGCCAAAGACTTTCACAACAGGAGATGGAATCCTTAATCAACCGTCTCTTCCGTTGTGAAACACCTTACTTCTGTCCCCACGGACGTCCTACGGTAATTAAATTTACCATGTCGGACCTTGACAAACGTTTCGGTCGATTCTGATTACGATGCCTCAACGCTTAATACCGGTAATACTCGGACCCACAGGAACCGGTAAGACCGAAGTTTCCTTCGAGCTTGCCCGACGATACAACTGGGAGATCGTTTCAGTCGATTCAAGACAGTGTTATCAACTAATGGAGATAGGTACGGCCAAACCCACCAATCATATGAGAGAGCAGGTTCCCCACCATCTTTTGGATCTATGTCCTCCGGATCATAGACTGTCGGCCGGAGAATTCGCACGTCACGCATGGGAATTGCTACGGAACCTGAATCTCCCGGTAGCTGTCGGAG
>WJJO01000189.1 GCA_014729665.1 Caldifarciminota bacterium | reverse complement strand
TTGTAGTAAAGATTGACCACCTCCTCGCACTCGGCCATCATCATCAAGGTATCCGCGTTAGGATCGTAGAGAAACAGTATCCCCCGGCTTCGCAAGCCGAACCATTCATCAGGCCACTCCTCAAGCCACAATACGTCTTCGGGACCGAAACGGACAATCGAATCGAGGGAAAAAACCCAGTAATCCGAATCGGGCGACAAAAAGGATAAGCTGACGAACTCATCGGATATGCCATGCCGTTTAAGCTTATTAAGGACATCGGCATCCAGCTTTTCAGTTACACTGACTGCTGTTATATCCTCATTCGGAGTCTTGTTGCCACATCCGGGAAGTATAAGGGCAAAGAAAAGCAGAACAGCTGTATACCTTTTTCTCATGGTACCTTCATCCATATCACTTTGAAATACAATCTGTAAATATCGGAATAACTACTATACCTTCTTAAGCCTTGTAGCGGATTGCTGGATATCGTAAAGCAGAAGCCCCAGCTTAACACCCGGTGCCGTAGCCAGTGTAATGATCGATTTCCCCGCTTGTGCCGCAAGCAGATAACCTTCAGGATGTTGCACCAGGATATAACCGGGGTTAGACCACCCTAGACCTTCCCCGGCCTTCTTCACCGAATTCAAGAGAAAGGCGCTCATCGCGGCTAAACGTTCATCACCTGCTCCCTCGGGTCTCGCGGCCATCAAGTTACCGTCTGCGGACACAATGGCCGCCGCCCTTATCTCTGGATAATCAGCCTTAAGGTCATCCAGTTCCCGATTGAGCTTCTGTATTAACCTGTCCTGGGACGGCTCCTTGACTTCATTTTTCTCGTCCATATACTTCCTTTCTCCGGGCGATTAGCTCAGTTGGTTAGAGTGCTGGTCTCACATACCAGAGGTCAAAGGTTCGAATCCTTTATCGCCCATCACTCGAATTCTAACGATTTAAATACCTTTACCTCACCGATGATGTGTGTTTTGGCATCGTGCCCGATATTTTTTAGTTTCATTTCCTCAATTTCAGACCTCAAGGCTACGATACCTGATACCGGAATCGAATCGTTTACCCAAACATCGACCGGCATCGTATCACTCTTCATCCTGTTCACTATACTGTCCCCCTCGATAATACCTACCTTACTATGCCTGATATCATAAACCTGAGCGTGTATGCAACTGAATTCACCTGCCGGAACCGAAATCAAGGTATCGGATATCATGCCTTCTTCTACCTCCTTGGAGCTGTATACGTATGGACGGTTTTCATCCGAAGGGTACCAGGATAACTCGTCTCCGGGCGGCAACTCAAAGGTCTCAGTTTTTGCAAACTTTGTTATCATCCTCTCGGCTACACCTCGATAACCGTAAGGAATCAGCATCTTGTTGATTATAGTATCCGTGCTGGTTGAATCTTTGCTAATTGTGGACAACATCTCCAGCCAGTAATAAGACTCTCCGTGAAGTGTATCAACCCCGGTGATTGCGTAACGGATTAGCCGTGGCCCGTATTGAACGCTTTCCACCTCGTATTCTACCCAATCACCAACCTTCCATTCTGGGGCCTTATACTTCAGACGACTACTGCAACCTACCATCATAAATATCAGAAACACACTCGTAAGTATTCTTATCTTGCTCTTCATAGTTTTGTTTCCTCCTTAACTCTTCACCAAGATGAAAGATAACTACCTTAATCGAGACTTTAGTGAGAAAATACGGATTGTCAAGCTACGGGATTCCCAGTTTTGCAGATGGAAGAAGGAATTAACGAAGGATAACCGTTAACAATTGTTAAAATCCCTTTATAGGCTCTATAGACTTGACAAGTAGACCAACTTCAATATAGTAACCTGTAAGGTAAAAAATCATCTGGAGGTAGATGTGTCTGAATGTACAAGTGCCAATGTTCGTTCATCCATAGCGGACTGGGCATCGGTTCCTGTTAGTTCTATAACCTCTCAGACGCAACTCGACGGACTGGGTGGAAAATCCTGGCCCGATGATGCCCCCTCGTTGGTAACGGTACTGGAAAGCTTATGCGACACCACGATACCGCAGGAAGATTACGAGCTTTTCGAAGACGTAGAAGATATAGAAAACTACCTCGGCATCGAAGGACCGTCTAACGAATAAGAAGAAAAGAATTAGATTGACGAGGCTATTATTCAAAACTCCTCAAATATAAGAACCTTATGGACTAAGAGCAAAAAACTCAGGGTCCAGGCAGAAGATGCAATGAAACGAGGAGAAAAGAACAAGGCGACTCGGCTTGCCGGGGAGGGTCTGAGGTTTGACCCCTGTCCCCATGAAGCGGCCGAATTGAATTATATCCTGGGAATGCTTGCGTTCGGTGAGTATCGATTTGAAGATGCCCTGCCCTATGCAAGGCAGGCACTTTGTTTCGCTCGTGAAGATAAGGATTACTACACCATATGTAAATGCGCACTGTTCGTAGGTCAGATCACGGCAAGATTGAATCGTTATAGAGACGCACGCAGGGCCTGGAAAGAGGCCTTAATCGAGGCAAAAAAGAACGACAACCTGAGGGTCCAGGGGATAATTCATTTTAACGTATCTATTCTCGAACATAAGAGGGGAAAGTACGAGTATGCACTAAAGCTTTTGGAGAAGTGTGAAAAATGTGCAGATACTGTAGGTGATTTCCGCATGCAGGCCAGATGTTATGGAAGGATGGTAAGCGCATATCTCGACCTCGACCAGATAAACAAGGCTCATGAAAGCGGGGAAAAAATGGAAAAAATTGCTGAAAGGATGGAGATACCCCGACTCAAGGCGAACACCTACTTTCATAAGGGCTACCTTTATATGAAGCTCGAACGCTATGAAAATGCTGTGCCTTTTTTTGAAAAGTCAGCGGCAATATATGAAGACCTAGGTGATGTCAACAGCCACATTACAATGGTGATCAACGTTGCTTCTGCATACATGGGTGCGGGAAACCTTGATAAGAGTGAATCATTACTAAGGAAGGCTGAAAGATTATCAAAAGAAACCTCGTCCATAAAAGTGAAGGTTAGATTATTGCTCTTAAAAGCAGAGCTCTCAGCCTCACACAGGAACGTCTCGCAAACTCATCAATACTACGAAAAGGCTCTCACTCTTGCCGAGAAAACTCAAAGTGATGAGCATTTCGTATCATTCCATAAAAACCTTAAGATCACAATCGAACGAAAACTTCGCTTTAATCTTCCAGGTCTAGCCGACTTACTGAAGCGCGCCCGTCGCAGCTACAAGACCTTCGGCTTATACGCACAGGACAGGGAAGCGAAGGAGTGGCTGGAGCGGATGAAACCGGAACCGTAAAAATTCACTGCTAGACTCTTGTCTCACGCCAGGAACCTGCGTCTCTTCACGGTTACGGGCGTAAGATGAAGTGGGTCTGTTTTCTTCGCCCAGGCTATGGTTTCGGCATACTGTTTCTCCTGTGTCGAAAAATCCAGTATGGGATAGTCTTTTGACAGCTTGGGGATATACAGAAACGCCTTGTCCGATGCCAACTCAATTGCACGGTCTAACTCGCATACGAAAAGGTCATCCATCAGAAAATCGATAGCCAGAAGGGCATTTTCTGAAAGCTCGAACCTCATCTTTTCCTTTACGAATTCCTTAAGTGAAGGGGTTATCCCGGTCTCGCGCTTTGCTCTTCTCTTGCTGCGCATCTTGCTTATTATATATATCCTTCTGCACTTCTCCTTTGCAAAGGCCTCCACAGGTAAATCATCGCGGCCGGTGCCGCCGTCGAAGAACCTTCCTGAAAGTCCCCTTATTCGCTGGGTAGGGAATACAACCGGGAATGCAGACGTTGCCATAAGAACATCCACCAGGGTGTAGCTCGAGTGCTTCTTACTCTTCGCCGAAAGCCTCAGGTTCCTGCCGCTCGAACGCCTGACCACGGATATGTAGGTGGGCAGGTAAAGGTCACCCAGGGTTTTATAACCGATTCTTTCTTCCACGATATCCTTAAACAGTTTCCTCAAAGGGTTCGTTTCGAATACCGAATCTCCCAGGAAGGGCGCAAACGGCGTAAAGGTATAAACGTCTTTGTTCTTTAACGGGAAAAGTACCTCGTTCTTGTACTCCTCCCAACCGAACTCGACCCCAGGATCGAGTATTGCGTTTATTGCCACTATATTGATTGCCCCTGCTGAGGAACCAGACATAACGTCGGGTACTATCTTCTCGCCTGAAGGCGTCAACCCTTTAATCAAAACCTCAGAAAGAGCGCATTCCTGTGCTATACGCGCACCTGCACCGGAAAAAACAAAGCCTGTCTTCTTGGTAAAGATATCGAGCATAAAACTCCTAGATTATTTAAAGATGATACGCCTCGAACATCAAGATGTCAATAACAAGCCTCAGTGCTCTTTGTGACCTTTGTATTTCAATCCAGTTATCGTCAGCCGGTTGATTTCGGCTCAAAAAGCGATATATTAGGTTGTGGTGAAGAAGGTAAAGAAAACACCTAAGTCCCGGAAGGATGCAAACCTTTCCGTTCCGTCTAACGTCAAAAAGGGTGAGATGACATCTGATGGAATTTCTGCTACCCTCACCGGGATAGCATCCGGCACGGATGCGCTAGACGGGGCCCGGGCACGTGAAAAAGCGCTCGAGAAGATCTATGAAAACCATGTGCCTATGGTATATAATCTGTGTTACAGGATGCTCGGTAACCGTGCGGATGCACAGGACGCTACCCAGGACGCATTCGTCAAGGTGTATAGGAATCTGGATAAATTCCGGGGTCGAGCCAAGTTATCTACATGGATATACCGCATTACTATGAACCACTGTATTGACAGACTCAGGCGCAAGCGTCTGAAAACGGTGCAGATTTCTGAGATGCAGGCCTCGCCGAAGCGTAGTCACGACACGCGCATCGCTCTGGAGAAGGCCATCTCGGATCTGTCTCCCAGCTACCGCAGTGTTTTCATCCTGCACGATGTCCAGGGCTTTCGTCACGCCGAGATAGCAGAAATCCTGAATATAACGCCGGGCTCTTCTAAATCGCTACTTCACCGTTCCCGCTCGATCTTGCGGAAGAAACTGGAAGGACTAAGGAGGTAAGATGAAGAAACACTTGTCCGATAAAAATCTTTCAAGCTACGTGGATGGGGACTTGAAGCCTAAGCAAAAAGAGCGGATAGAAGAACATCTTGCCGGATGTAAGGCATGCAGCCGACGACTGGAGGAGTTTAAGGGAATAAAAGCAACCGCTGCCGATTTCAAGCAAGTTGAGGTTCCCGATGGGATGCTGGTTGGCATACGCGCCCGTCTAGCAAATGAAGGCCAAAGGCTCGGCAGCGCAATTCCTGCCAAATCGCGTCGTCAATTCGGTTTCTGGCACGGGATTGCAGTCGGGTTTTCCCTGACGTCCGCTGTGCTCATATTTATTATCCTGCCGCACATAGGGCGATTAGACACCGACCAAAAAC
>WJJO01000188.1 GCA_014729665.1 Caldifarciminota bacterium | reverse complement strand
CTCTGAAAGAAGACGGGGTATGTCCGCGGTTGGACCGGGCGCTTTGGTAATTATCTCCTTAAGGTAGCGGCCAAGACCGTCGTGTGTCATTCCCCTGACGACTTTCACGCCCAGTTTGGGAACCTTTGCGAACTTCCGGGTATTATTGGGGTAAGTGTAAATCGCCTGGGACAAATCCTTGCCGACCTTGCGTTTGTCAATATCTATACCCATCGTAAACTCAATATCAGAAATCCTGTATCCCCCGAGATTTACGTGCATAATTCCCGGTATTGAATCCTCCTGTCCGGCATTGCGGTAATAGTAAACCCCCTGAACCAGAGAGCTTGCGCAATTTCCCACCCCAATGATGGCTACACGGATCTTACCCATCATTCGCTCCTTTCACTTGAATACATAGAACGTAAGTTTATAAATACCTGTCGATATGTCAACCTGTGTCAAGGGATGTGCTTTACAAGGGAATACTTCGTCTACTATCGAGGTTGTCGGGAAAGCCACCACAGAGGCACAGAGACACAGAGCAATGAAAACTCAGAGATGTAAACCACGTAAGGAAAGCGCTTACAATCCCCCCTTTTTTATTTGAAGTCGGCGTCAATCTGCGGATAGACGAACTTATCCGACAGTCTCTATCAACTGGGGATTATTTGATTAGAAGATTGGAGGTAACGATGCTAGTAGCTTTTGGCTGTGAGCAGCCGTCGGTCGGAAACAGGCAACCATGAGCGACCAACAGACGCCCGATTTTGATCTTTGAAACTTGCATTTTGAGTTCGCGCCTAGTCGGGTTACCCCCCTTGACAAACGGTCGATTTTGATTAGATTTAGATGTAGATGCTAAGTATGCGGGCGAGAGAAGCTGGAGTGTTTTTGAAGGGGACGAAGAAGAGGGGGCAGAGCCCCCAAAAAAAAAGTACAAGTAACCAAACAAACGCTCTAACCTAGGAGGAGCAAAATGGCTAAAAAGGTCATATCATTAATGGCTATAGCGGCAGTATTTGCCGCAATAACGCCTCTTAGTGCCCAACCGGTTACCATCTTTGAGGAAAATTTCGGTGGAACCTGGGATGTCTACTCACCGCCTTCGGGATGGACAATCCTGGAAGACGGCGGTCCGCCCAGCGGTCCCCAGACCGACTGGGACAACGGCGACTGGGGATACTATTATTCTAGCAATGGGGTGCCTATAATGTACTGGTGCTGCGACGACTACTCCAGAAACCAGACCGACGAGTTCATCTCCCCTAATATCGATTGCTCAGGCTACAGCCAAGTAGAGATACAGTTCGAGCATTACTACAGCTACTGGGGCGGCGGCTATGACGCTAGGGTCATGGGCTCCGACGACGGCGGCGCTACATGGGATTATGAAATCTGGAACTACTACAACGCCAGCTCACCGCAACAGTTCAGTTATGTTGATATAAGCGATTGGGCCGACGATGCATCCGAGGTTCGCATCAAGTGGACAGGCACCGGACCTCCCTATAACATTAACTTCTGGAACTTCGACAATGTAAAGCTTGAAGGCGAAGAAGGCGGTGGACCACCACCCGATGAAATCGACTTGGAGATGGTTCAAATCATAAGGCCCGCCACCGAGGAAGAGGGCGGCGTACCCTTCACACCCGCCTGTAGGGTTCACAACAACGTCGAGCCTGAAGAACCTGAATTCCTCGAGGTGACCATTGAGGCCACAGTGGGCTGCAAAATTAAAGACATGGAAACCATGATTTACGTTTACGAAGACGTTCTCAACTCCTATCCCCTGGAGTATGGTTTCAACGTAGTAAACGCCTTCAGGGATTTCACACCCGAAGGAGGAAAGACTTACGAAGCGCTTTTCTTCGTTGAACACGAAGAGGATGTGGATGAATCGAACGACGGCAAAACCCGTCAGTTCATTTCGACCTTGACAACGGTGGTGGATGCCACAACTATCGAGGATCCTGAGATGGATTCGATATGGGGTCCGTTTACCCCGTCGGCGGTCTTCGAGGAAACATCGGGCGTTGCCTCCACAGTAAAACTGAACTGCGAGATAGAAAACGCAACCTTCCAGCAAATGGTATGGTCGAGTACTCAGGAACACGACTTCGAAGGCAACGACAGTTATACCGCGATCTTCGAGGAAGTGGAACCGGGTGTATTGACCGACGGCTCCACCTATACTATCCGTTTCTATGCCGGTGATCGCGAACCTATCGGTGAAATCCAGGAGATGAATGTTACCTGGTTTGAGGGCATCGCCGAGGAACCTGTGGTTTCCAACTTCAGCCTTCATGTCAACGACGGCAAGGTCTACTTCAACCTTCCCAAGACCGCAGACATAAACCTTAAAGTCTACGACGTTGCAGGCAACGTGGTTTCTACCCTTGCATCCGGCAACTACTCCGTAGGCAGCCATACCGTATCAATCGACGGTTTGGGCTCAGGAGTATACTTCGTGAAGATGGTTACACCGTTCTTCACCGACGTTGCCAAGGTTACCGTAGTAAGGTAGTAAAACAGAAAACACCGTTTCTTTTTTACCGAAGGTAAAAAGAGCGGGAGAAGATTGAAGTGGCGGCCTTAAGGCCGCCGCTTTCCTTTCTTTGGATGGAGTTTTCAGGTTAACCGGTTGCATAGGTGGTTTTCGGTACAATCTTGAAGTACTTGACAAATCCTGAAAAATATGTAGATTAATACTGAAGTTGGATTAGGTGTTTAGTGACGGAGGGCTTAGCGGGCGAGTCGGGGTTTCCGACCCCGGGGAGATAAGTATTACGGCTGAGCATGGCCTATAAAAAAACGCTCAACTTAGGAGGAGCAAATGACTAAAAAGGTTATGGGTATGGCGGTTGCCGTACTAATTCTAGCGATTGCCGTACCTGCGCTCAACGCCCAGCCAACCATGCTGCTTGAAGAGGATTTCAATGGGGCGTGGATTCCACCGGGCTGGGAGGTAATAGAGTACTGCAATAGCGGATTCATGCCCAACTGGAGTCAGTACAGCTACGGTTACCCTTACGACAATGGACCCTACGCCGCATATGTATGGTGGGCCTGGGATCCTTCCGACGAATGGCTCATCACCCCTCAAATCGATCTCACTGAGGTCGAGCCCGGCAGCGAGGTACTGTTCGGCTTCAACTGCTGCTTCTACCATACCCAGGCGAATCACAACTACGTATGCGTCGGAATCGCGCCAAACTACGACGCATTGATGCCTCAGCATATATGGATAGACACCATAGCTGATCTTACACACGACTACGGGGACGGTAACTACTTTACCATGATGAACGACTACCCCAACCCCTTCGAGTTCGATCTCTCCGCATATGCCGGCCAGGTTATAGCAATAGGTTTCAACTATTACTGGGACGGCTACGATCCACCGGGGCACTACAGGGGTATCCAGGCTGTAGACGACGTATGGCTTTCGGCTGAAGCCGGCGGAGGTCCCCCTGCAGGAGACACACTCGACCTGGAGATGAAACAAATCATAAGGCCTAATACCGAAGAAGAGGGCGGTGTCGCCTTTACCCCGGGCTGCCGGATTTTCAACAACCTCGATACGGTTGCCAACGCAAAGATTCGCTGCCTGATTAAAGACCTGAGCGATAACTCAACCGTATACGAAGACATACTCAACTCCTTCCCGCTCGATCCCGGATATACGGAGGTGCAGACCTTCAGATCGTTCACCCCGGACATCAACATGAACTATGAGGCACTCTTCGTTGTCGAACACCCCGATGATCCACATCCCGAAAACGACGACATGTGGAAGCGCTTCTCCACGGCCGGGCTGCGCGTAAATCCCATCGATATGCTTTCCCCCGATCCCGAGCAGTACAACGAGTTCAGCCCCTCGGCAACCTACATGGAGATGGCGGGACAGCCAAGCGTAACAGCCAACCTGATATGCACTATCGAAGATATGGCCTACGGCGCGGTTGTTTACTCAGATACCCTGGCGGATGAGGTATTCGACAGCGCTCAGTCCAGGGATATTACGTTTGCACAGGTGAGCGGCTTGGCAAACGGTTCCTACCAGATAACCTTCAAGGCGGTTCATCTCCTGAAGGGTGAAATCAGCAACCCGGCACTCGTTGAAAGCTTTACCTACACGGGTATCGGAGAACTGCCTGAGATTAATACCTTCAGTCTCGAGGTTGCGGGTAATAACGTCAGGTTCACCCTCGGTGAGAATACCGACGTAAACCTCAGGGTCTACGACGTCGCCGGTAACATGGTTGCCGATCTTGCCTCAGGCAGCTTTGCTTCGGGCAGCCACACCGCAGCAATCGACGGTCTTGTTTCAGGTGTGTACTTTGTTAAACTGGTTACACCGTTCTTCACCGACGTTGCCAAGGTTACCGTAGTTAAGTAGTAAAACATCGCTTCTTTTTACCGAAGGTAAAAAGGGCGCTAGAAGATTGAAGTGGCGGCCTTAAGGTCGCCACTCTTTTTTCTTCAATCTCCGTCGATTATACTAAGTCCATCCGTGAATAACTTCAAGCGGGATTTCTACCGGCTTAGACACAATCCAAGGATTGAGTTTCTTTTTCACGCCTGATCAATTGGTTTTACTAGAATTAATCAATTCACCAATCCGTCATGGAATACGGATGATACGGCAATCTTTCTTGGAAAAAAGAGATTTGGGTAGTTAAGTGATTTAACCCTCTAACACTGCCCGTGCGCGGGCGATCTCTATCGAGAGAGGAGGAAGGAGGGAAGAAACCTCTCCACCACCCCCAGAGTCCCTAATCTCTGAGGGGGGCGATGAAACCTTCCCACGCACGGGCGGAAACTCTATAACAATTGTAGAAAATGTACCGTACATGTCAAGTTCAATTCCAGTAATTAAAAAAAACCGATTGTCTTAAAGACTTGTTACCTTCCTCCCCTATTTAAGAAAATCCGAGAATCCTTCTCTTCTCTAACCTGTACTGTATCCAGAATTTCGACCGTGTCAACCTTTGTCTCGGTTAATGTATCGGTTTTTATGACAAACGTTGTATCCACGCGGTGAGGGTCAGGCGGGGGGGTCAGCACATCCGGGTAAGCGATGGAAAGCCATATGGTTACGGCCAGCCAACTCACCAAAAGGCATGCTGTCATAATCAAACCTGCCGTCAAACCGTGCCGCGGCTTTGCTCCGTCCTTGCGTCCAAACAGGTAAAACAGAAGAAGTATTACGCCTGCGACAACGATTGCCAGACCGGCCATTACCACCGGTATGCTTGCACCGCCCATCCTGACGGCGGCAGGCACGAGGGCTACGATTAAGCCCAAGACGACGGCAAAGATACCCATAATGAGGATAGCCCATACGATAATCCTGCCCTTTGCATCTTCGATCGATCGGGCGGCTTCATCAATCTTTCCCTCTATTGGTGCGATTTTTTCCCCCAAGGGACCGGTTGCCGCGCGTTGGAGCAAATCGGCTCCCTGCTGTCTTAGCGAGGCTATTTTGGCAAGCATCAAACCGAAAAGCCTTAAACCTTCCCAGTCTGAGGAGTGTTCGAGATAGGCATCGGCCAGGCCGTCAAGGAAGCCGCTTACAGTAACCTGCTTACCTTCCCTCGTCTTTTCAACAATCTTTCGGTGTACGGCACCGGATTCCTTGCGGAGTGTTACCGATTCCTCCAGGATCTTTTGCGGGAGCCTGGAGAGAGCGGCAAACATCCACCTGTCTATAGCCTCGATGCGCTTGCGAAGATCTGTGGAAAGATTGGAACGCAGCCATGCCTTAATCATCTTCTCTATTGCAGGTTGGCTCAATTCGGCCAGGGCATCGAAGGAAAACTTCTCGGTCTCTCCATGACTGAATCTCAATTTAACGGGCGTCAATTCGTCGAAGAAGGTTACCCATGCTTCCTCTATCTTCTTCGACTTATCCCTCGCAGACTTCGCATCTATCTCTTTTACGGCAGAAAGCTTTTTCAGAAGCCAGGAGTTCTCAATCTCCCTTAGTACATCTTCAATCTTCTCTTCGGCCAAGATAACTCCTTTTTCACATATATATTTGACGAGATAACGTCATGAAGGTTACTGTCTGTTTTAATCACTTAATCTAAACGACACGTCCGTCCGCCTATCACTTGGAAGATGCTACT
>WJJO01000187.1 GCA_014729665.1 Caldifarciminota bacterium | reverse complement strand
TTTTGAGGGTTGACTCCGGGAGCACCTGTAGGTTGTTCTGCTTGCCCTGCTGGGATACCCGAGGCATCGTCCTTGTGGGCGTGAACCGGGGCCTGACGGCGCACCGGAGCCTGTTTGAGCTGGGCGCGGAACAGAAGCTTGGTTACCTCCTTCTGGAAGGTTCTTACCATTTCCTCGTACTTGCCGAACGCCTCTCGTTTATACTCGATGACCGGATCCTTCTGCCCGTACTGCCTGAGTCCTATACCCTTCTTTAACTCATCCATCTCCCTTAAATGTTCACGCCACCTTTTATCGATAGTCATCAGAAGAACCAGCTTCTGGAAGTCATCGAACTTCTCTGCCATCAATTCCTTACGTGCTGAAAAGGCCTTGTCGGCAATTATAAGCAGCTTGTCCGATAGTCCATCGAGTTTGAGCTTAGCACGTTCCTCGGCAGATGGAATCTCAAAACCCACCATGAAGTAGGTAATAAAATCCGCCTGCAGGCCTTCCCAATCCCATTCTTCCATACTTCCGGTCAGCCTTTCGGATATGATAAGATCGATAACCTCACCGTAGATGAACCTGCACAGACCGTCAAGGTCTTCCCCTGCGAGAATCTCGTCGCGGGTGGCGTATATCTCCTCGCGCTGGCGGTTCATCACATCGTCGTATTCAAGAAGGCGCTTGCGCATCTCGAAGTTGTTCTGCTCTACCCGCTTCTGGGCGTTCTCTATTGCCCTGGTAACCAGTGGTGTAGATATAGGCTCCATCTCGTTCTTGCTGAAGCCTTCTATTGCCTTCTGCATCCTGTCCGCGCCGAAGATGCGCAACAGATCATCCTCCAGACTAAGAAAGAAGCGGGAAGCGCCCGGGTCGCCCTGACGCCCAGAACGACCTCTAAGCTGGTTATCGATACGGCGTGATTCGTGGCGTTCGGTACCTATTATCAAAAGCCCTGTCGGAAAATCCTTCTGGCAGTCCTTGGAGCTCTTAAACTTCTCTATCTCCTGTTCGGTCTGTGCCTTCTCTATCCTGCACTTTGTTTCAATATCCAGCACCTCAGGGGTAAGCTTTATATCGGTACCGCGTCCGGCCATGTTGGTCGCGATGGTGACCTTGTGCTTCTTGCCTGCCTCGCGGACTATTTCGGCCTCGCGCTGGTGCTGCTTTGCATTAAGAACGTTGTGATTGATGCCCTTGCGCTTGAGCAGTCGGGAAAGAATCTCCGAGACGTCTACCGAGGTGGTGCCGACCAGTATAGGTCTGCCGGTCTCGTGCCAGTACTCTATCTCCTCTATGACCGCCTGGTACTTCTCATTGCGGGTGGCATAGACGATGTCGGTATAGTCGATACGGCGTACCGGCTTGTTGGTGGGTATTGCAATCGGATCGTCCATCTTGTAGACCTGTACGAACTCGTTGGCATCGGTCATAGCCGTACCGGTCATACCTGCAAGCTTCTCGTACATCCGGAAGTAGTTCTGGTGAGTGATTGAAGCCACGGTCTGGGTCTCCTCCTGAACCCTTACGCCCTCCTTGGCTTCCAATGCCTCGTGAAGACCGTCCGAGTAGCGACGCCCGGGCTGGGGACGACCCGTGAAGGAATCGACTATTACAACCTTGCCACCGTCGACAATGTAATCCTCATCCTTATTAAACAAGACGTACGCCTTAAGCAGGGCGTGATGGTTATTAAGCATCTCACTCTTGGAGGCATACTCCTGGTAAAGTTCCTCTTTTTTCTTCAGTTTCTGCTTGGCAGGCAGATCCTTGCGCTTATCGATTGCATCGAGTCCTGTCGAGAGGTCAGGAAGGGTGAAGGCGTCGGGGTCACGTGGATTAAGGAGTTCACGTCCCTTATCGTTGAGTTCCACCGCACGCATGTGCTCATCGTAGGTAAAATAGTTCTCTGCATCGAGTTCGTGAAGCTTCTTCTCACGCATGTGCATGAGCTCTACGTCGTCTATCAAGCGTTTTATCGAGCCCTCCTTCTGGAACCTCAGAAGTCTCTTGTGCTTTGGTGTGGAACGCTTGACCATCAGAAGAAGCTTGGCGGCATCCATCTCCTTTTCTTCCTTAATCAGCCTCTCGGCCTCGGCGGCACGCTCATTAGAAAGCCTCTGCTGGGTGCGGAATAGTCTTTCGACACCCGATTTGTAACGCTGGTATCCCCGGTCCACGTACTCGGTAGGACCTGATATTATTAAGGGTGTTCGCGCCTCATCGATAAGAAGGGAGTCTACCTCATCGACAATTGCATACGCATGACCGCGCTGAGCCTTCCTGTCAAGGGAGTGAACCATATTGTCGCGCAGGTAGTCGAAGCCGAACTCGTTGTTGGTGCCGTAGGTAATATCGCAGGCATATTCAGGCCGGCGCTCATGAGGGTTCATTCCGGTATGTATGACGCCGACCGTAAGCCCCAGGTATTCGTAAATCGGCCCCATCCATTCCTTATCGCGAGATGCGAGGAAGTCGTTGTGGGTCACAAGATGCGCACCCCTGCCCATTAGTGCATTCAGATAAAGGGGCATGGTTGCGGCAAGTGTCTTACCCTCACCGGTACGCATCTCGGTTATTTTGCCCTCGTGAAGAACGACTGCACCGATAATCTGCACGTTGAAGGGGAACATATCCCAGGTTGTGGAAAAACCGCGAACGTCCCAGGAATCCCCCAGGCGAAGATAACAGGTCTCACGGACCAGGGCGAAGGCTTCTATCTTGATTGGTTCCAAGGCCTCGTTCGTCCTCTTCTTCCACAGATCCTTGCGTGCATCTTCATCGGTCTTCTTAACCTCTTCTGCAATCTCCTTTGCTCGTTCTGCGAGTACACGCTGCCACCCGCGGGTGCGTGCAACCAGTGCAGGTCTAACCCTTTCTGAAAGTTCCTTCTTTGCCGAAAGCCATGCATCGAATGCGTTCTTATCGATTTTACCGAGTTCGGCTCTAAGTTCCTTGTAGATAGGCTTTCCGACCCTTTCCTCAAGGTGGACAAGGATCCAGTCGTCGCCTGCACCTGCCCACTTGTCTTTTGCACGCATGGAATACTCTATCCCCCAGTATACTGCACGCCAGTCATAGACCGGCGGTGAACCGTCGGCAGAAAAGATGAACCACTCAGCGGCCTCCTCTTCGGCCTTACGTAGCTTTTGAGCCCTTTCCGGGTCGTCATCTGCAATTCCCCTTACTAGTTCGGCCCACTTCTTCTCGAATTCCCTTGACTGGCCAATAATCTCATCCTTGTCTATCCCGAGCAAGTCGGTAATACGTGGGGACTCACCGTAGTCGTGCAAAGCTAGTATTATCTCGTTGACCTCCTCCACCATAGGCAGCATCCTGCGGATCTCGCGATCCTGTTTTGTGCCAAAAATCTTACTGAATACGTTCGCCATATGGTGGTTATTATGTAGGGAAATACCGCAATGTCAAGTAAACATGTGCAGAAGGTATGCCGCCCCCAGACCGAACACCCCGAAAAGGCATCCCAGGCTAAACCATAATGTTTCGTTCACGTCACGACGTGCGTCGCGCTGAGTCTGGTGACAAACGTCGCCTGCCTTTGCATAAGTTACTACAGGTGTGGCTGCGATAACAATTATCAATATAGATAACAGGATTTTCTTCATGCCGGCTCCCTTCAATATAACTCCTCTACACATAAACAAGACGTAACATTGATGTGAAGGTTGCAAGGAAAACCAAGCATTTACGGACCAATATGATATGAATAATTCAAATTCAGTTCATTACGCAGGGTATTGACAAAGGTTCGTTTTTGACTACAATATGCGTTAAGCGGATAAGACCTACGAGGATGGTTTCTATTATCGGACCCTTCGTACGATGGCTGAAGTGGGAGAAACTCTAGATCGGGCGTATGTGGACGGTAAATAGCTTAAAGGAGTGGCATGGCGTCTAAACAATACCGCTTTCTAGATTTCCTGAAAAACGTTGTTCCGCCGGTGATGGTGGCGGCTGGTGTGATCTTTTACAACGAGGGAATTAGCGCAAGGTTTGAGTATAAACAGTGGCTTTCTTGCCCCAAGAACTATGAAACATAATGTGAAACCAATTTTTATTTTCACGGCTCTTTTCGTGATATTTGTAAAAGCTATATCGCAAAATCAATGGAGTTTTTATGTCCCCACTGACAGTCTCT
>WJJO01000186.1 GCA_014729665.1 Caldifarciminota bacterium | reverse complement strand
GGGTACACGATTTCCAATCGTGCTCCTTCGGCCGGACTCGGACACCTCTCCTGAAAGATTAAAGTATATCAAAATCTCCCGAAAGGTCAAACTGTCACATGGGGAAAATGTAACCTGAAGTTCACTTGACAAATATGCTTAGTTTATTATTATTATAATTGGCATAGCTAGGATAAACTTAAAAGCAATAAGGAGTATGGGCAAAAGGAAGTGCGGGAGGATATAATAACTATAACCTAATATCGGAGGCACGATTAGGGTGTCGGTAATTAACATACTGTTGCAGGTTAAATTATGACAATAGACAAGGAGGAACCAAGATTCTTTTTTCCCAAATCAGAAAAAGCAAATCTTGCCCGATGTTTATTCAGGGCAAGGCAAACTTCTAACGTTAGGAGGATAAAAAATGAGTAAAAAACTAATACTCATGGTAGGGACGGTATTAATGCTGGCAACCGCCCTGCCGATAAATGCCCAGGACGTACTTCTGGGACCCGAGGGCTTCGAGGGTTTGAGCCACCCTAATCTCCCTGCAGGTTGGGATCGTATAGATAATTACGGATCAAGTTACTATCGCTACCACTGGAATGCCTACGGCTGGGGCAGCAACTATCAGATAGGCAACCAATCCGCAGGCTGTTACTACGTCTGGGATTTCACCTACTGGAATCCCAGCGACTATTCTGATGAATGGCTGCTTACACCTCCAATAAACCTTTCAGGATACACTTCGGCAACGCTCCAGTTTAACGCCGCAACCTATAACTATATGTATGAATATCCCAGCGGAGGCCACAGCAAGGATGATTTCTACGCCACGGTTCAAGTCTCCACCGATGGCGGAAGCACCTGGGATGATGCTATCTTCGATTTCTGGAAGGATTATCCTGGCCGAACCTACATACAGGACGCACCCAATCCCTTCATACTCGATCTTTCAGATTATGCTGGTGAAGAGATAGTAATAGGCTTCCGGGCACACGCAGATCCCGTTCAAGCCTACATGTACGCTTATTCCTATCGCTTCTTTTTCGTTGACAATGTAACGGTTACCGCAACCAGCGGCGGCGGACCCAGTGGTGAGATTGACCTTGAGATGGTGCAGATAATCAGACCCCTTCAGAACGAAGAGGGTGGGATCGGTTTCAAGCCGAAATGCAAGGTACAAAACCACGCCGATGAAACGGTCAATGCCAAGGTTCGCGTCACTATCACCGATCTTAGTAACATGCAGACCGTACATGAAGAGGTCCTTAATTCATATCCATTCCCACCCGGCTACACCGACGTTACATTTGACCACGAATGTGAACTTGAAGGCAACAAGATGTTCGACGCCCTGTTCGTTGTAACCCATCCCGAAGATGAAAACGTAGAAAACAACGACATGACCAAGCGAGTTACCACAGAACCCGGAACACAGGTGGATGCAACCACTATTAACGCTCCATCAGAAGATCAACTCAACAGCTTCATCCCCGATTGCACATTCGAGGAGAAAGCAGGTAATCCGACTACCGGCAACACCCATGCCGCTATAGTGACAACCGAATTAGATACCGTATACCAGGAAACGAATGAGGGTGAAGCCTTCGACTCTCTTGAATCCAGAGACATCACCTTCCCCGAGGTAACAGGCCTTGAGGACGGCGATTACATAATAACCTTCTGGGCCACCGATGAGGAAGGTGGAGAGATAGGCGCACCTGCGATGAGGGCCTTCACTTACGTGAGCATCGCGGAGGAACCTGTGGTTTCCGCCTTCGATCTGAAGGTTACGGCAAACAACGTAACCTTCTCATTGGGCACCGCAACCGAGGTCAACCTCCGCATATACGATGCGGCAGGTAACCTGGTATCGGTTCTAGCATCAGGCGGTTATAATGCCGGAACTCACACACTGAACTTCGATGCACCGACTAATGGAGTCTACTTCTTCAAGCTGGTTACCCCCACCTGGACTGCACAAAAGAAGGCTATAGTACTTCACTGAACGATTAATTCCTAGTTTAGAGCACGGGCAGGCGGCCTCGGAGGCGCCTGCCCGTTTTAATTGACCTGAGTTGTAGTACGGTTATAATAGGGTATGGAGATTAACCATCGGGGTGCTCAACGCCTGGTTCAGCAATTAAGGGCAAAAGGGATAAAGGACGATCGGGTGCTTAAATCATTCGCCGAGGTTTCACGAGAGTTATTCGTACCGTCGGGGTTAAGTCACAGGGCCTACAGCGACTCGGCGTTACCGATTACCGGTGGGCAGACCATCTCAGCACCCTCCACCGTAGCAGCGATGCTCCAGGTGTTGCATCTGGGCCCCCGGGACAGGGTGCTTGAGGTCGGCACCGGATCAGGTTTCCAGACCGCCCTGTTGACTAAAATTGTTGCCGATGTCTACACCATAGAGCGTAACCTGAAGCTTGTCGGTGAGGTTAAGGATAGACTGATTAAAGCAGGCTGTGGAACCGCACATCTGCGTGCAGGCGACGGTCTTAAAGGCTGGGCTGAACATTCTCCCTACGACGCCATAATCGTAAGTGCGGGTACCGATAAGCTCCCTGTCCAGCTCCTGGATCAACTCAAGACCGGTGGAAGGATGGTTATCCCCCTGAAAGGGAAGATTACACTAGTAGTAAAATCCAGGAATGGATTACGTACCAGGCAGTTAACCGATTGTCAATTCGTACCCCTCATACCTGGATATACACCGTAATTTACATGCCACTTTTATTCCCGGTTATTAAGATTATTCTCCTTGACAAACCCTGCTTACGGATTATACTTTCGTATAGGTAAAGGGCGTATTAAAGCGGCTAAGGTGTAGCCCCCGTGGAATAAAATTGAGTGGATAAGTGATAGAGACCTGTTTAGGTTTATGGCGATATAGACCAATTAACCGAAGGTTAGAACCTTCACTAATTTAGGAGTCTTTATGAACCTCTTTCTTATCTTATTGACCTTCGGGGCAATCGAGTGGACCGAAACCTCTTTTGAGGATTTCAGGGATGGTTCGGTTGATCCCATGTGTTACGTTTCACACCGCGCACAGTACGAAACCGTTGAAGGATGCGTCGAGTTCTACGCTCGTTGGGATGCCGACAATGACGGTTATTATGATCTTTTCGTTGCAGGTAAAGAAGAGTTTGGTCAGAGACTGTTTATGGGCAGCCAAACCGGCTACCACTCCGACGACTACATCGAATTCAACGACTGGACCCAAGATGCGGGCGGGGCCGATATGGCGGACCTCAATCTCGACGGTTATCCCGAATTAATCCATTCCGGAGGTTGGTATGCACCCTCAATTTACATCTACTGGGGAACCGAATCCGGACCTGATCCATCCAACCTGACCACCTTGAATACACCAAACAGCAGTCAGTGCCACGAAACGGTATTTACTTATGACATAGACAAAGACGGTTATCTCGATCTGACTACCTGCGGCGGCGGCAACGGTCCTAACTACACCCGCATCTTCTGGGGAGCTCCGGGGAATCCCATACAATATGAAACCAGTAATCGCACTGACCTTCCCTCGGGTATCGGATGCCAGCACAACCTGGAGATGGCCGATCTCGACCACGATGGCTGGGTGGATATGGTTATACCCAATTATGGAACGAGCAATGCCTCGATAGTCCATTTTCAGGAAGAAGGCGATTATACGATTGAAACCCTGGACCTTTCCCCCCTTAGTAGGGGTCTTCACGGAACTACGTTAGCCGACTTCGACGGAGACGAGTGGCTGGATATTGTTTTCACCGGATGGAACAGCGTTGACGAGGCTCTCATTTACTGGGGAGGCCCTGATGGATACCATCAGGACAGCACCACGCTCCTATATCCGGGAACCTGTTACGGAGGTTCCTCTTCAATGGACATTAACAATGACGGTCTGCTGGACCTGGTGTTTCATAGAAACGGAAGTAGTTCGACCTACCCTCTCGTATATTATAACACAGGTGTATCCCCTTACTTCTGGGAATCG
>WJJO01000185.1 GCA_014729665.1 Caldifarciminota bacterium | reverse complement strand
TAAATCCGGCAGGGGATTGCTGCTCCTGTTCGACTTTGACGGAACCCTGGTTGACATTGCTCCAACCCCGGACAAGGTGAATCCGTCTCCTGACCTGAAGCTTCTTTTTAGACAGCTTGTGGAAAGGGATTTTACTAACGTGGCTATATTAAGTGGACGCAGCCTGATGGAACTTCAAGAATACATACCTTCCAGTATTTCGTTGGCTTTTGCCGGCTGTCACGGATGCGAGTTACAGATGCCGGGAGAAGTAGAACAGTCAATCCTCGACGATGAGGAGATACAACGCGATCTGGATGATTTTGCTTCAGGCCTTGAGGAACTATCAGACTGGCCCGGAATCATCGTGGAACACAAGGGTTGTGCAGTGGCCATCCACTACCGCCTTGCCGATAAAACAACCATAGAACATACCAAGGAGGAGTTTTACAATCGCGCGGAAGCGCTTCCCAACTACGAAGAGATGGAAATCATAGAAGGCAAAGCGGTTCTTGAACTGCGCCCCACGGGGATGAATAAAGGAATTGCCGTTCAGTTCATGGTGGAGAATTTCTTAACCAGCGAAGATTCCTTGACCGTATATTTCGGTGACGATATCACCGATCTTGATGGATTTGAAGCCCTGCCCGAGAATTCCTTGAGGGTTGCTGTGGGTAATAAAATTGCCGAATACGCTGACTACATGTTGGATTCGCCATCCCGTTTGTTGGAATTGATCCGGCAATTCTTAGAATAGATTGGAAGGATTTGTGAAAAAGAATCAGATACTCGAGGAATATTCTCCTGAAGAAGCAAAAGGTCTCTGGGAATTCAAATTCCTTGGATGGCTCTTTCTTATAATTCAGGGTGGTTCGGTTATACTGATAGTCGGGCTGCTTACTAATCTTTTTCCCAGGATATACGTAGGCAGTGTACTGGACGTTATCTCCCAAAACACAACGACCATACCTCTTATCATTCTGGCTTTAGCGCATACCGGCATACTCCTAGTTCAATTCTTAAAACGACCGATCGGATGGACTATTACTTTAACATTCCTTGCAGGAATGACTGTCTTTTCAATCCTGGAGATGATTCTTTTCTCGTTTGATCCGTTCAACCTGGCCGGCATAGGACACTCCGCACTCTGGATACTTTACTTCCTCTTCTCAAAGCGTGTACGACTTCGCTTCTTCTACCAGGACCTATTCAACCGGGAAAGACTTACAATAGTATGTCCTCATTGCAGAGAGGAAGTGATCCTGGATTCTGAAAAATGCTGCGGTGCCGCCCTTACGGAAGATGACCGGTTCAATGCATTGTGCCTGAGGATTACCGACCCAAAGGTTCCCATCGACGTAAGGGTTGCTCAGATAGAACTACTCGACGAACGCTTCGGCAAAAAATGCCTGCCCTTCTTCAAAGAACAGTTCCAGAGACAGCTCAAATCCCCTATACGGGTAGCTAAGATTGCTGCAACCCTGAACAGGCTAATCGATAAATACTCCTGAGGTAAGCCCTCGGTTCCGAACTAAAAAACAGCTTTCAGGTCTTTGCGTATTTTGCGATACTTTTCCGGCAACCCCTTAGGATTAGGAAACGAACGAACAGAAAATCCTGAGTAAATCTGATACCCATAACATCCTATAGTTTTATCCTGATTGCTTTCGTCAATATGAATCTTGTCAAAAAAAATCCATACAAGTTCATCCGGATCTTCTTGATACCTGGTTTTCCCTAACCTTTAAACCTTGTGTTATGTATATAAAAAAACAGAGTCGCAACATATGTAATCCAAACTTTCCGACAATTCAACACCTTCACATATCCAAGGGATATACACCTATCGACCCCGGGTGCACCCTTGACATTTTTTCAAACAAAAAAGGGGAGAGCGAAGGCTCTCCCCTTGCAGGAATTCAATGTCTAAGTCCCTAATGCACCAATACGAACCTGCCGCTCGTGGTAACCTCAGGGGTCTGGAACGAGTAGAAGTACACGCCCTGTGAAACACTTTTACCGCCGTTGTCGGTTCTATCCCAGGTCAGGGTATTCGGTCCGTCAAGGGAACCCTCGAATACCGTCTTCACAAGGGAACCGGAAACGTCATAGACCTTAAGAGAGCCTTCTTTTATCGAGCCTGAGATATTAAAAGATACCGATCCGTCGGCGAGGTTCGAGCCGACCAGCTCAACACCTGCGGCTTCAACTACCGGTTCTTCATCGATATCCGAATACTCAAGGGCCGAACCGCCAAGGGGCGGGTAATGTGTGCCGTCAGGATTAAAGGTTCCGTTCCTTTCACCCATGTTCAGTTTCACCCGCTGATAAAAGATGGGGTTGGTGGTGTAGTAGTCTTCTGTAGCATAATCTGGTAACGCGGGGTCTGCAAACATGTCCCTCAGATAGGTCAGGTGCAGGATATTATCGCCGGTTGCATACGGCCAGATGGTGAATTGACTCTCGTCGGCGCATTCTTCGGGATTGCCGTCCTTGGTAATAGTGTGGGTTACGTTGGTCACGTACGCCTCATGGGCTGTGGCAAAGTCACGGTTTCCCTCGAAATCAAAGTCTTTGAGAGGATACCATTCCTGCCCGTCGGGTGATACGGTAACGTAAACGTCGCCGTTGATAAGTCCGGCAATGCTTACGTCGGGGTTCTTGTGAACGTCCTCATCGTCGCCCTTGTAGATAGTATGCTTACCTGCAAAGGCCACAACGATGTTGCCGTTATTATCGAAGGCCAACTGAGGCTTCCAGCAGCCTGTCTCATTTTCACCCGGATCACCTTCGGTAGGATAATCGAAGTAATCCCTGTGGATACCCCACAAGGCCCAGTCATAAAATGTCGTATCCAGAACCGGTTCACCGGTCGCAGTATCCTCGAAGACCATATCCCAGCATCCGAACGGACCTGACGGGAGGCTGAATTCGTTAGTCTGGCTGTTCCAGTATGCTATACGGTGATAGAAGAGGTAATTGATGTAGATTCCATCGTCCGTATGGTGCGAATAAGCGCCTTCCTCGAATACGATATGCAGGTTTCCATCCCTGTCGTAGGCCGCAGAAGGGCTTCCCCAATCGGCATAAATACGCCAGGCCTCGTCATCCATCGGGAATCCATCCTGCAGGTAGCGATCTTCGGTAATGTTTACCGGATCGCCCCAGGTCAAGCCGCCGTCGGTAGACTCCCTGTACATTACGTTGCCCGAGGACATCTTATCCTCTATAAGTTCTTCCGTCCAGGTTACGCAAACCTTCTCGCCGTCAGGACTGCAAGCCACACCTACGTCGGCGCCGGCATAATCTGAGACCTTAACCCATTCGGAGAAGCTGCCGCCTTCGTCGGTGGATCGCGAGTACGCAACACCTGGGTAATCCGCCTCGTGATTACTTGCAACGACGTGAATAACGTCATTTAAACCGATAACGATATGCGGCCAGATGGGATAGTCCCCCTCAAAAGAGTTAAGACTTACTGCAACGGGCAAATTGAATGTACGGAAACCCGGCGCTGCCTCTACGGCAACATGTGAGTAATACTGGTCGCCACCGGTTCTCTGGTGGAAAGCGACTACCGCACGACCGTCGCTAAGCAATCCCATGGTTGTATAACCCGCCTTGAATGCCCCGGAGACCTTGGGAGTGGGATCGGTAAAGCCCATTGTTTTCTCAGACCAGACGTTCCAATGGATCGCGCGGTTGGGATGCGCAGCTTCTTCATCAGGTGAATACGTCCAGCAAACGTGAACACAGGTATCGTCATCTTGTGGATAAGGAACGACACGGTTCCCTTGAACAGTGTTCTGCTGCTGATCATAGGTGGTTACACCGGCCTTGTATAGGATGTTAAAATTATTACTCGCCTCTGGATAGGCCATAACCTCGCCCCATTGGCCAGGCTCGGTGTCGTTACCCGTGCTGTTTAACGAAGTTAAAGGGACAGTGTAACGATTCAGGGGCGAATCGGTGTCAATCCTGATCTCTGTAACGGCCGGACCGGCCATCAAGAACAATACCCCTGCCAGACATAAAACCATCAGCTTCTTAAGCATCGTTATCCTCCTTGGAGTTTATTAAATTTTCCGCAAGGTAGATTAGAACATGTGATTGTTTTTGGGGAAATCAAACCTTATTCTTAGAAAAGTTTAACTCGGATTCTACTGATTTCCAAACCATCCTGTAGTATGACAATAGTTGTATGATTACTAATCTACCCTAATATACCACATTTTCGACTTATGTTGCTTGGTATATACCTCCAGGTTAACCATCCGAACCTGATTGTATTTCCTCTAATACAAAAACTAACCACTTACTTTAAGGCATCCCTACTCTAAATCGGGTGTCTTACTTAACTATAGGCATTTTTATACCCGATGTCAAGTGCTGATACGTTCATCAGTGATTATACTATCGATACAATCCCGATCAATCGTCTTAATACGGTAGGGCACCGCGCCTTGACAACCTTCCTCTTACCACTAGAATAACATCTCAAGCGCCCGTGGCTCAACTGGACAGAGCAGCTGACTACGGATCAGCAGGTTGGGGGTTCGAATCCCTCCGGGCGTATTAACGCTCCCTTAAAAGGGAGCATTTGGGCAAAATACGGGGAATACCGTATTCTGCAAAAAATCTACCTTGACATGGGGTAAGTTATCACTATCCTTAAAGCTGACAGGGGATAGAAGAGGAAAAAGGAGTTTTTTTGTATTGATGGATATTGACGAACGCTGGATGCACGAGGCCCTCAAGGAGGCAAAAGCCGCCTACGAAGAAGCCGAAATACCGATAGGTGCGGTAGTAGTGCAAGAAGATAGAATTATAGGACGCGGACATAACCAGACCGAGAAACTATCCGACCCGACTGCCCATGCCGAGATGATAGCACTTACCGCGGCGGCTTCAGCACAAAAAACCTGGCGGCTTACAGACTGCATCCTTTATGTGACGGTCGAACCTTGTTTTATGTGCGCGGGTGCAGCCGTTCTGGCAAGGATACAAAGGGTAGTATTCGGTCCCAGGGACCCTAAGTTCGGCGGAATACGTTCCCTATACAACCTGGGACTTGATGAACGTCTCAATCACACCTTTCTGGTAACCGAAGGGGTACTGGCCGACCAAGCGTCGGCGTTGATTCAATGTTTTTTTAAGGATCGCCGCACGAAGAAAACAGACGGTGAAGTAAAAAGTGTTCGTTAGGTTTATCCGGCGGCGAGATCGTGAGCTCGCCGCCTCTATGGAGAGATGGCCGAGTGGATGAAGGCGCACGACTCGAAATCGTGTAGGCGGCAACGTCTCGGGGGTTCGAATCCCTCTCTCTCCGTTAGTACGGGTAGAAAAACTACTCCGCCTGTGAGTTTGATTAGAGAAGATAGAATAACAGACCTTCTGGAGGTTGTCGAGGTAATATTCGTTTTGGGTTCTGAAAGATGCAGTTCCCGCAACAATTTACCGCTTTAGGATAAAGCGGTATAACAGAAACTTTACCGAAGGAGTAAGTAAAGATGATGAAACACATCGCCCTTTCAGGGCTATTAGCCTCGGCACTACTGTGGGGAACGAAGTTAGAGGTTCCGGTCTCAGGATTCCGCACTCAGATGCAGGACCCCCATTACCGGAGTCTACTGAAACAATCGGCTACCACACCGACAAGGGTAAACTCCCCGGCTCTGGAATATCTCCAATCCCAGATAAATGTACCTGAAACCATGAGGGTTTTAGCCATACGGGTTGAGTTCCCGGCTGACGAAGACTCGACTACTTGGGGAAACGGTAAGATGGACCTTGCCGGATTCGGCTCCCCTTCTGACGGTCTGGGCTACGACCCTCCTCATGACAGGACGTTTTTTGAAAACCAGATGCTCGGTTTGCGCAATTTCTATCTTATGAATTCGAGGGGACGTCTGGTTATCGAGTACGATGTATATCCTGAAGAACCCTTCGGGGCCTACCAGGTTCCTCAGAAGATGGCGTACTACGGGGATTCTAGCAATATGGATAGAGGCTTGACCCTTTTTATGAGGGATGCACTGCTTGCCGCAGCAGAAGACCCGGATATCGATTTTTCAGATTACCAGTACTTATCCGTAGACGATACCTTTGATATGATAATTATCTTCCATGCAGGGAGCACTGTACAAGCTTCATATTCATTCGGATACATCAACGATCTGGCATCGGCGACCGTAACACCAGGAGCCCTTCAGGCCTATACAGGCTTGCCTTACGTTGAGGTCGGGGACGTACGCCTGTCCACCGCCTCGATCCTACCCGAATCGCCCAGGGTGGAAGGTTACATGGTCGGTCTGCCCGGGCTTCTTTACCATGAGTTCACCCACCTCTTAGGCGGTTACGATCTTTACGACGTCAGTTATTACACCCAGGGTTTAGGTGCCTGGGGGCTGATGGGTGGTGGAGGTTGGCTCGGTTATCCGCCCGGGCAAATACCGTCCATACACGACGCCTACCATCGATACATGTTCGGCTGGGAAGACCCGATTATCGTAACCCGGGATACCACGATAACCCTTTATTCAGCGGAGTTCGACACATTAGGAATCGAAAAATGGCAGCAAGGCAAGCGTCCTACAACGGCAATGATACCTGTCCGTATAGAAGGTTCCGATGTTGACAGCTGCAGGGAATACTTCCTAATAGAAAACCGTCAATCGACGGTCACAGGACCGGATTCGATCCTCGTAGTCGACGTCAAGGACGGTGTACCGATATGGGTCGACGACGGCGAGTACGACGCATTCCAGCCCGGAGCAGGGATAATAATCTGGCACGTGGACGAGGACGTTGTCGACGAATGGGGTTATGCAAATTACATCAACGCCTGGGTGGCGTTCGGGGAACATAACGCGGTCGATATGGAGGAAGCCGACGGGATACAGGACTACGAACTTTTATACTACGAGACATCGGGAACTTACGCAACCGAGGGTTCTGCATTCGACCCGTTTTTCGCAGAAGGTGGTAATCCGCTTTTTTCCGCCGACACAAAACCCTCCTCTGAAGGCTACTACGGCGAAACAGGGATTACGGTAGAGGTTCTGGATACCGCGGATACGGCCATGCGGATTAAGATATCATTCGGCAACAATCTGCCCGGCTTCCCCAGAGAAGCCTCATATATCGATAATATAGGCTCGGTATACGTAACAGACCTTGATGACGACAACCGGAATGAGCTTCTGTGTTTCGGCTCGAACGACGATCCCGATGATATAGAGTCAAGAATAGCCTTTGCCTGGGAGCAAGACGGAACGCCTTACGGAGAAACAGATGATCCCGCACTGCTTGCATTTGCAGACATCGTCACATCTCCACCTGCCGCAGGCGACGTGGATGCAGATGGAAGGATAGAATTAGTCGTACTCGGCGCCAACGGATACCTTTCGGTATATGACCCTGACACACTTGTTGCAGGTTCATTCGCAGTGGAGAAACAGGAATTTCCGCTACTACTCGAGGGCCGAACCTTCACATCCCCAATGCTGACCGATCTGGATGGAGACGGGTCTGAAGATATCCTGGCCGCCGATGAATTCGGTAACGTTTATGCCTACAACTACCGGGCTCAACTGCTTGAAGGATTTCCCCTACATCTGGGTGAAGAGATTAGGGGTGGATTTGCCCTTGCAGGTGAGGTTGGATTCGTCATCCTATCATCTGCGGGCAGTTTGTACGGATTCGACAACAAGGGTAAGACAATTGAGGGTTTCCCAGTCTCTCTAGGCAAAGGTGCGGGACAGTGTGTGATACCGCCGCTTGTAGCTGATGTAGACGGAGATGGTGAAAGAGAAATCCTCCTCTTAGTGCGTGAGTATGAAAATTACCGTTATATCGTAGTCTCATTTGACGGTAGTGAGAAATACCGCTCAACCCGAACCTTCCCTTCGCCGGTAACATCACCCGCATTAGCCGACGTTAACAAAGACGGTCTGCCTGAAGTCATCTTCGGTTCGGCCAACGGCTTGTGGGCCCTGGATGCAGCAGGTGCCGCGGCTGCCGGATATCCCGTAGTCTTCCCCGATTCATACACGGAACTGGAGACGATCGAAATTGACGGTTATCTGCAGCTTTTTGATGTTACCTATCCGTTTACCTTTACCTCATCCCCGGTCATCGGGGATTTCGACGCCGACGAAGTCTGGGAGATTGCCATAGGAGCTCCCGACAACGGGATTTATATCGTGGATAACGGTGCCCGTGGCCCTGGGAAAATCCTGTATACCAGGAACCGGCCAGGGACAAAAGCCCTCGCGGCAGGTGACCTTGACGGTAATGGAAGGCTCGATCTTGTAGCCGGAGCCGGAAGAAAGGTTCACGTATGGCGGCAGGCCGGGACCGAGGCTGCATGGTCAAACTGGATGCACGACGATGCCAACACCGGACTCGTAACCGCGTCTTATGCAGTATCTGCACCGCCATCGGCGGCACTTTCCCAACTCTACGTTTACCCAAATCCTGCTCGAACCAACGCATACCTTCACGTCCTGCTCGGGGATATCGATGGATTGAAGATCCAGCTCATAGATATAACAGGAAAACTTCAGGCATCTGTAGAACCGGATTTCTATCCCGGAGTGGTAAATGATATCCCCATAGAGGGGCTTCTGACCGACGCCACACCCGGACTTTACATAGTAAGGGTTGAAGCCTCCCTTGGTTCTCAGAAAAGCGTTAAACTTTATAAACTTGGCGTAATTCGCTAAAGGAGGGGATGATGTTTCTTTTGTTGACATTACTTGCAGCCTCAACCGAATCAATCCAGGCGCAAAATCAGGAACTTCCTACCAGTCAGAGGCTTGCCCCTCTGTATTCTGCCCTTGCACCGGGTACCGGGGAATTAATCCGTGGGTATAACGTTAAAGGTGAAATCTTCCTGTGGTTTGACGGAATAACCGTCGCCGGTGTTGCAGGATTCGGCTGGGACGCCCTTGGTAAGCGAAACGCGGCGATATCAAGCGCTGTCCTTCATGCCGGGGCTAATCCTTCAAATAAAACCCACCGCTACCTGGTGGCTTTAGAGGGATACAATTCTCTCGAGGTATACAATTGTTACCTTGCCAGGGAGGCGCGCTCGGTGTACGAAGACGATCTCAAAGCCCAGAAGGAATACATCGAACAGGAGACCTTCCCCGCAGAAGACGCCTGGGTATGGGAATCCGATTCACTCAGACTCGTCTATTTGGAAGAACGCAACAACATGAGGCGCTCTTGGCGCACCTCGCAGGCCTTGATGGGGTTGATGCTACTTACACGCATCGCAAGCGTATTCGATGTGGGATTCTTCTCTCCGCCCAAGGAGTCGCGCCTTGGGATAGAAACCGTTCCGGATCCGCAGTTCCCGGGTGTACAAGTAATCTGCAGGTTTTAGAAGAATGCCTATCCAAACCGATTACCTTGTGGTTGGTTCGGGGATGGCAGGCCTGTGGTTCGCCTACAGGATGGCGCGGCACGGCAAGGTAATCGTACTGACAAAAAAGGACGATTCCGAGTCGAACACCAACTACGCACAGGGCGGTATTGCAGCCGCCGTAGGACCCGATGATTCACCTGAAATCCATATGAACGATACCATTAAAGCGGGATACGGACTGTGCAAAGAGGATGCGGTTCGTGTAATGACCAAGGAGGGTCCCGGTCTGGTCAGGGAACTTGACGCCCTGGACATAGATTTTTCCGAAAACTCAGGGCGTCTTGATCTCGGTATTGAAGGAGGACATACGAAACACAGGGTAATTCATGCGGCAGACACCACCGGACAAGAAATCGAGTGGGGACTTATCAAGGCCGTTCGATCATCTGAAAACATAACCCTGTGGGAGCATCATTTTGCAGTAGACCTTCTTAAAGGCAATGATGGTAATTGCTGTGGTATTTTTTCATTCAACCGGGAATCGGGTGAATTTACAGAGATACGTTCAAAGGTTGTCATGCTTGCCACCGGCGGTCTGTGTGGAATCTACGAGCACACAACCAATCCACCCATAGCTACAGGTGATGGTGTTGCTATGGCCTGGCGTACAGGCGCCGAGGTCGAAAACCTTGAGTTTATTCAATTCCACCCTACTTCCTTTTACGGTGTTAAACTGGACGGTCGGGCCTTCCTGATATCAGAAGCCGTAAGGGGTGAAGGAGCATTGCTCAGGACACCGGACGGAACCCGCTTTATGCCGAATTATCATCCGGACGCCGAGATGGCGCCGCGCAGCGATGTGGCCAGGGCCATATACAACGAACTCCGTACAAACAGACTCGACTACGTTCTGCTTGATCTGGAACCCATTCCGGACAAACACATCCTCAAACGTTTTCCGATGATTGCAGAAACCTGCCGGAAGTTCGGTATCGACATCACCCGTGAATCTATACCTGTAGTGCCTGCGGCTCATTATTCGGTCGGGGGAATAAAGACCAATCTTTGGGGGCAAACATCTATCAAAGGGCTTTACGCTGCGGGGGAATGCGCCCATACAGGCGTACACGGGGCCAACCGTCTTGCCTCGAACTCCCTTTTGGAGGCCCTGGTGTTCGCAGACAGGGCATCGAGGGCCGCCTCGGATGAGGCATACGAAGATTGCTCGGTGGAAAAAACCGGTCCGTTTGAAAGCAGCTTTCACAGTATGGAAGACCCTTCACTCATCAACTCGCTTTGCTCGTCCGCAAAACAAACCATGTGGAGGTATGCAGGCATAGTCCGATCCGAGAAGGAGATGAAGAAAGGCCGTAAGCGGATTGCCGAACTCCGCCACGAGCTCGAGGCACTGTATCCTGAAAGGAACTTCAGCCCAGGGATAAAACAGCTACGTAACATGCTGATTGTGGGAGACCTAATTCTGCGTTCGGCGATTGAAAGGAAAGAGTCGCGCGGTCTCCACTACGTGGAGGAGTACCCGGACATGCTGCCTGAAGCAAGGCACACCGTACTGAAGCCATAAATTATTACCGGTTCATATTTAAATATCTGATTAAACCCGTTAGCAGGGCTGTTTTTTCCGATCTTTTCTTTACG
>WJJO01000016.1 GCA_014729665.1 Caldifarciminota bacterium | reverse complement strand
TGCCTATCCTGCTTGACCCCGTCACGGTACACCGAATAGTCGCAGCGCAGGTAATCGCCCTGCCTTGATTCACGATCAACAGGTTCAACCCGTGCAGAATGCTGTCTGAGGTTCTCGAGCCTCTTCTCCACCAGTTCCTCGGTTGAGGGAGGTGGAACCGGTTCCAGCTTGAGGTTTTTATACCCGTGAACTTCGATATCGGGTAAAACCTCGACCTCAACCTCGAAGCGAAGCTCGCCTGTTTCGATAAAGTTCCAGTAGGTCAGTTTTCCCTGTGTTATCGGGTGAAACTTCCTCTCGTCAAGGGCGTCTCGAAACGCTCTGGTGGCAAAGTCCTCAACCAGTTGGGTCTTTACCTCCTCTTCGTAGCGCGAAGCAATCATCGCTATCGGGGCCTTCCCCTTGCGGAAACCCTGAATCCTTACCTTCTTTGCGAACCGGCGAAGCAACTTCTGCTTTTCGGCCTTTACCTCTTCGGGTTCAACCTTGCCTTCTATTGCTAAAAGCCAGTCCGATTTGTTAACTGCGTTAGTCTCCACCTTATTACATTCCTTACGTTAAAACGTTTAACCAGCTTAACGAAACCTGAGGTTTCGTTAATGCGAGGAGGGGGAGTTGAACCCCCACGGGTTACCCCACTGGATCCTAAATCCAGCGCGTCTGCCTGTTCCGCCATCCTCGCTGAACAATTATTTTCAATAAAATGACGAAGTTTGACTTCGCCTTAATACGCCCACGGGATTTTCCGCGTGAACGTTCAATTATAGGTCGCGGTATGGAGGTGTCAACCGACAGGAGACGAACTGTTCGGAAAAAGAAAGACCTTTATACCTTCGGATTAATCCACACAAATATCACTTCTTTTCGTCTTTATCTACCTCGATTAACCGGAACTCGATGCGTCGGTTCATTGCCCTGCCCTCAGGTGATTCGTTGGATGAAAGCGGCTGGGTGTCGCCGTAACCCTTGCAGACGAACATCTTTTCCGAAAGCCCGTGTTTTTCAACCAGATACGATCTGATTGCCTCAGCCCTGGCCTCAGACAGACGCTGATTGTCCCCGAAGGGGGAGTAGACGACGGGAACGTCATCTGTATGACCGGCTATCTCGATACGTAGTCCTAAGTCGGCGTTAGACTCTAGTGCAGGTGCGATTGAGTCCAGTATGGGCGCATGGGCAGGCAGAAGCTCCGCTTTGCCTGTCTCGAAATTCAGGTGGATTGTCATCATCACATCGGCTCTCCTGTGATGGGAAACGAATAGGTCCATCGTAGTGGTATCCAGCGGGGGAATATCGACCCGGTATACCGAGGGGATCAGGTTTTCAACATCAGGATTGACCCTTATAACGTATTCACCGGGCTTCAGTGGACCGCTCTGATAGGTACCCCATTCGGGATCACTTCGGGCAGTGTCGACCGTCTCACCCTTGATGTAAATGGTTGCCGAGACAGGATTCCTGGTTCCCTGCTCTGCAACTATACCCTTAAGGATCCCTCCGGGGATGTAATCGAGAGGAAGAATCACAACGTTTGTCTCGTAAGGTTTCAAGTACAGCTGCTTCTCTGCCGGTATGTAACCTTCAGCCTCAGCCTTCAGTTTAAGTTCACCCGGTTCGAGCCAGTCTCTCCTTATCATACCCAGGGTTTCGCACGTATCGTTTATCGCTCCGGACATACGTACCTGAGCAAAAATCATGCTCGAATCCCTGGAGTCAACGACCTTGACCATCAGCCCTGAGGTCGGTGGTCTCTCGTTAAGGTAGCGTGAAACGGCAAGAGAATTGGTTACGCCTAGTGGTCCGTACGGGACGAACGCATAGTCTATCCTGTATTCTTTCCAGTAAAGGCCTAAACCGACCGAAGGAACAGCCCAAAACCCCCAGTAGGAGGAAGTGGAGTTAAACCTGGTTCCGGCTCGGATAGATATAATTTCGTGTGGTCTAACCTCGACACCTGTGCGTGCATCGAAACCGGCATCGTTCGTTCCGCCTACACTGAGTGAAAGGCTGGTTGAGGGCAACACTTGCAGGTTCAAGCCGACGCTTCCACCGAAAGGAACCCGTGTGTTTATCTGTCCATAGTTAATCTCAGCTCCTATGTTCCGTAATACGGCACCGACCGCAATCCATTTTGCAGGCTGCCATCTGAGACCCGCATCGAAAACCGCACCTTTCCCGGTTACCTCAATCAGATTCTCGTAGAGGAATTTCCCCCCCAGACCTGCGGATAATGACCTGTTGAACGAATACGCGAAGGCAAAATCTATAACCATGCTCTGTGGATAAACCTTCCCCTGAGGTGTATTGTCATCACCCCATGTTTGCACCCCGGTCAAGGAGTAGAAGGCTGCCGCACCAAAGGTTACCCTTTTTGTAGGCCAGGCAAATCCTATGAACTCGTCGTGAATGGAAGCCAGCCACAGGCGGTAACCCAGCATGACTTCACCCCTTCTCAGGCCCTCAAGACCCGCGGGGTTGTACCACATATTCGATGCATCACCCGACCATGCTGTACCACACCCTCCTATTGCCGGTCCGTATGCACCGAAACCGGTTTCCATAAGGGTAAATGCATTGCCGCCAATGTCGTCCTGGGCTTTTCCGAACAGGGAGATAAGCAGTAACCCAAGGAATATCGATGCTAATAAACGCTTCATTGCCGCCCCCCTCTGGTACAAAGCATCTTGTAGTAGATTCGTTTGTCCCGTCCTTCATTCGGGTTGTACTCGAGAAGTAGAATGTAGACGCCGGGTGCCAGAGGTTTCATGGACTTGGTCATCGCAAACCAGAAGCATGTATGCACACCCGCCTCGCAATTATCCGAAAAGATAGTACCCACCGGGCGTCCTGCCCTGTCGGCAACCTTAAGGGATATATGGCCCTGTTCTGGCTGACTCCACACTATAGTCGTAGAGGTATGGAAGGGATTCGGGTAGTTGTGAAGGGAAAGTCCGGGAAGAGCGATAGTTTCCAGTACAGCTTCGTCCTGGATATGGCCGTCCGAGCTTGAGGCAACGTAAACCCATGTGCTTTCAACCACGTTCATGGACGTACCTGAGGTGTCAAGACTCCCCAGAGTGGGATCCATATCCGCAGGCATTGTAACGGATGCAAAGAGGCTAGCGCTGCCGCCGAATGCCGCTAGCTCTCCGACATCAGGAATCCCGTTCAGGTCGCTGTCTTCCAGTTCGTTGTTCCCGGTAGAATCGTATAGCGCAACCTTCCATCCACGCTTCCCTTCCCATGTAATATCTGCGGTCTCAGGACCGTTGCCGTGATTTATTACCTGAAGCTCGTAGGTTAATGTGGGTGACTCTGTGGAGACAGTACCCGTTTGGTCGGGTCTTATCTCAAGGTCCGTAACCTCGAGTGGATTAATAACGAGTACCGCATCGTCTGTTGCATCGGTCCTTATCGAAGAGCGGCCCAGGACGTTCACCGTATCCGATTCTGAAATCCCGATACCTTCAGGAACCGTTACCCTTACGGTAAAGTATTCCCTGTCGAATCTTTCAAGGGGTCCTACGTCCGGTATTCCGTCGGCGTTAGAATCCGCAAGAGGAGAAGATCCTGCATCGTCCAGGAGTTCGACCTGCCATCCGCTTACGCTTGCTGCGGTAAGATCGATGACGTCCTCCAATAATCCGTAGTTAGCGCCCCAGAGTTCGAAATCAATCTCCTGTCCCGGGTAGGCTGAAGTATCCTGATCAGGTTCCACGATAACCTTGACTTCCGGGATGACCTCGATGATCAATACAGCCTGATCTGTAATAAGCTCATCCTGGGAAGACCTGCCGAGTACCGTTACCGTATCCACCGTTCCTTCAGTCGCACTCGCAGGTACAGATACCCTCGCGGTGAAGTTCTTTGAATCACCCCTGAACATCGTATCAAGATCAGGCAACCCGTCCGAATCGTTATCCGTTACCGGAAATGCCTCATTCTCGTCCAGCAACTCAACGTTCCAGCCCCTGGCGCTGGTTACGGCAAGGTCTATGACGTCAGGGTCCCTGCCAACGTTGCCGCCTACCAATGAAAAGGTGATTATCTCACCTGCCAGGGCCATGGTATCCTGATCAGGATCAACATAGATGGCAACTGGAGGGAGGACCGTGGTAACCAGTATTGCCGAGTCGTAAAGCCCCTCAGGGTAAGACGAACGACCGTACACGATGCACGTATCGACCCCGCTGAAAACATCATCCGGTATACCTACGAGGACGTTTATCTTTGTCTGGGAACCTGCAGGTAAGGCGCCGACATCATGGATTCCGTCTGAATCCGTGTCGGGCAAGGAATCGCCCGTTGAGTCCCTTGCTTCGTGGAACCAGTCAGTGGTATTGACATAGTACATAATGTTGATTATGTCACTGCGTGATGTCAGATTGATTACATCCAGTTCGTAGGTAACTGTATCGCCCGGGAAGGAAGTTGATGCCTGGTCAGGTTCGACTATTATCAAATCATCCTGGTAAACGATGCCTACAAGGAAAAGAACGGGCAGGTGAGATGGGTTCTCGTAGGTAAAGGTTGCCCTGTACTGAATATATTGAGATTTGAGATTTCCGGGTATCGGTTCCCCGTTCGTTACCGGTACCCATGCCCCCCAGTCCGAGGTGTCGGAAGAATCCCCTATCCTTACAGCAAGGTTCACCTGGCTTGAACCCGGGCACGAATCGTCCCACCATATGGTATCCCAGGTTACTTCACGATCTGCCTGGAACACGGAAGAGCAGTATTCCTCACCGTACTCCCTCGTATAGACGTTTCCGATCTCACGCGAGAATCCATGATGTGAACCGATGGTGCAGAGATCGTAGTGTTCAAATTCCGGGCCGTAGTATAATACGGCGGTGTTGTGCCAATCATATGCAAAGACATCGAGATGATCGTCGTAATTAAGATCGGCTACAAATCCTCCAATCGCGATCGGTACGTTATAGGCCGCGATATCTGTATAACGGTTCCGGATAATTCCATCAGGACCGCCCCAGAAGATACGATTCGGGACATTGTCATTGCAGAAGAATACGATATCCAGATATCCGTCTTCGTTAAGGTCGGCTACAGAGCTGCCTCCGTAACCCCTGCCGTCGCCCCTTGGCAAGGGCAGGAAGAAATTCAAGTCGTATCGCCCGGGATTGTATGCTTGGGCGCTTCCCCAAAGGATTGCCGCCTCATCAGGCCCCCAGTGAGGAGCGTATACCAAATCCAGCCAGCCGTCGTAGTTCAAATCCGCTACCGACATTCCGTGCTGACCGTGAGTCCCGGTATCGCAGTAAACAACATTCGTATAATTGCTCGCCGAGAGTCCCTGCGGCCCTCCCCAGTATATGTACTCGTCCTTGGTGTCTCCTGATACAACTATGGCGTCAAGCCAACCGTCCTTGTTAAGATCAGCGGCTTCGGGATGGAAACCTGCCGCATGACAGGGTAAGACTGTTTTGTTGCTTGCAGAGTAATCCTGATTGCTTCCCCAGAAGACCGCGGAGTTGTAGTTATCATAAGCTCCCAGAAGATCGATATATCCGTCCTTGTTGAAGTCTGCTGAGAAGATTCCTTCATTATTATGTTATGTTGTATTAATCGAAGTCAAATCGTCGGCATTTGGTCCAGTTAGTGCTCCCCAGTATATACGGATATCATCACCTATATCCGTGTTTATGTATTCTGTATAGCCGTCGGTGTCTAAATCCGCTCCGTCACAGCCTCCGCCGCCCCCGTAATATCTTATGTTTGAAGTAGAGAAGCCTGTTTCTGATCCCCACATTATCCATGAGTCACCGGCAATATCGATATAACCGTCGTTGTTGAAATCGAACCGTCCAGTAAACTCGACCGCGCCGTCCCCGCGATGTGAAGAGTAAAGGTCACGTGTATACCAGCCGTCTCTAAAGTCTTCCTGGGTTGTTTCAATCCACTCCCCTGCGAAAAGCAGAATCGCCAAGATAAACATATCCAACCTCCTTCCAGATTGTATGCCCATAACAAAATTTTCAGGAGATATCCTCAGCTCCTCCTCTCCGGGACCCGGTTATCTCCTTCCTCATAACTTATATATATATATAATAGTCTGTTGGTAAGATTTGTCAAGGGTTGACACGGGTGTTGCAGTGGTTAGTCTTGGATATGACTCAAGGAGGTAATATGAACGTAAAAAAGGTCTTCACGCTTGCGTTGTTAGGGATGCTGTTCATCATCGGCTGCGACCTGATAGATCAGCTTAAGAAGGGCGCATATCACACCGCCTCACGCATCAACTCCATACAGGCGATAGGCTCCTCCAAGGAGTTCGCCTTCGTTGATATCGAGTACATCTTTACAGGCACCGGGGTATCCGGCCAGAAGGCGGTATTCGGACGAAGTGGTTCGGACAAACGGGATACAATGGAGATAGCGGTTCAAAGTACTGTCTACTACGATACCGACACGCTCTCCGCAGACACCGATTACACCTATACCCTGTGGCTTCTGGACGGTACCGAGCCTGAAGACTACGACGAAATACCGGTTAAAACCATGCCGATTATTGAGATTATCACACCTGCCGATACACTGACAGGCGAAACGGTCGAGTTGAAGTGGAACAAACTCACCTACGAAGGAGAAGATTACTTGACCTACGAAGTGGCGATATACGACGGTTCCGGGTTGGATTTATCTAATCCCGATCTGGAGGCATTGCTTGCCCTCACCGATCCCCTCGAAGATCCCCAAGAGGTCACCCTTACCGAATCTGATACCGAAGGGATCCACACCTACAGTATTAACCCCCCTGCAATATTACAGGTTTACGTGGCTAAGGTAACTACTAAGAAGGGCATCGGGGATAAACTGGCCAACAAATCAACAGCATTCAAACCCTTCGTTTGGGCACCCCTGGCATTTCAATAGATAGTCGAGTATTAACAGAAAATAAGTAAAGCCCCCGCAAAGCGGGGGCTAATATTATCCGGCTAGGATTTCGACTTCTTCTTTCTCCTTTTAACAAGGATAATCGACAGTGCAATCGCCAACCCAACCAGGGCGAGTGATACGATAGTTATCCAGGTTCCGGCCTTCATGTAGGGGGAGGAGAAGCGGAAGACTACCTGGTGATTTCCGGCTTCCAGCGGTACGGCGCGCAGGGTGTAGTCAGCGCGATAGACCTTTCGTTCCTCACCGTCTACCCAGGCCCGGTAGTAAGGATACCAGTTCTCGGAAAGAACAAGTACGGAAGGTTTCTCGAGATCGGCCGATATCTCGATCGAGTTTGGTTCGTATGAGGTAATTCGAACAGTTCCTGCAGGTAAGGTATCTGCCGAAGCCTGCCAGCCTTCGGGTTTCTCCTCGAGCACAACGGTCCTTCGCGGGTCGAATCCTGGTTCCTTCAGCCTCTGGAGTATCCGCGAGTCCTCGGAGATCACCTCGACCTCGGTACATAACCAGGCACGGGAGCAAGGAGACATATTGCGGTAGATGGCATAACGAGGGTTTGAATAAACCGGACGGTAAGGACTTACCGTTGAATCCATCACGAATGCCATGTCGGAAAAGAAGGCTCGAACCTTTTCCTGATCGGCAGGTGAATAGCGTTCCATCTCAGTTGTGTCGGGAGGTGTTAGGCCTATTATGTATCGAACATCGAGCATGGTTAAAAACTGCTGGTGTCTGAGATTGGACGGGTTGCGAAACATGATGGTCTGGGGCGTACCGATGAACTCCTGGTACCGGCCTAGCTGGTTGCCGTGGTATCCGCCAACCTCCTGGATACCGTGGAGCATAAGATAGTCGTCGTTTCGGTAGATAGGTCTTCCCATTGGCTGAAGATGATACACCCTGTAGACGTCGGTGTCCTGCTTCAGGAAACTCACTATCTGGTCAGGAGCGTAGAGTTCCTCGGCGGATACCGGATTACCCGCCGAGTCCCTGACAATACCAACGAACTTGCTGTCGACCAGCCACAGGTCGGTAAACACCGCTGCGGCCAGAAGCGCAGCCCACAAAATCCTGTACCTGGGCATCCTTCCCCAGAAGAAGATTATCAATCCGGCTGCAGCCGCAAACAGGAGTGCGAGCCAGAACCCGCCTGAGATCCTGTTCATGTTCTTGCCCAGGGTAAGACTCTTGTAGCCCACACGGCTCATGTACATGAGCTCCAACTCCCCGGGAGGATTGAACTGGTTGTATCCTTGGCCTGCAAGAACCTGACCCATAATGTTGTTCATCTCCTGCTGACCGGCGTTTGGGTTATTAATCCCTAAACTGACCATCTGCCGTCCGAACTCGGCGGCCATCCGGTCGGAGTTATCGCCTAAAGGTGATGATGCAAGATGCCTTGTGATGTCTCCACGCGACATTTCTGCCCTGGAGTCCGGGTCTATAAAATCTGCAAGGGTTTGTTTCTTAGCCGACCGTTGTATCGAACCCACCAGCCCCCTGGCGAATCCACCCGGTGCAAGGGACGACCAAAGGGCAAGGATAAGCAGTACGCCCCCGGCAACACCGGCAGCTATCCCGGCCGTCTTCCTGGGTTTCAACCTTCGTTTCTTCTTTTTCTCACCCGTCCCGGTATTATCCAGAAATGCCTGCAGACCCAGCATGGCTACTACCACCGCGGAGAAACTCACCGTGTAGAAAATCATCGCAGGGGCGCGGAACCTATTCAACAGGGGAAGGATATTGTAGGGGATAACGTAAAAGATTGTATTCCCGCCCAGGGCCATCAGCAAACCGAACAGTCCGAATCCAGCAAAGAACTTGGTCTCCCTCCTTCGCCAGGCGATAATCAATCCGACTACGAGAAGAACCAAGATGATTATCCCGAAGTACTCGGCATGCTGCTTTAAGGGATTCGATCCCCAGTAGGAATCCATGGTTCCGGAAAAGCGGGGGTTAACAAGATCCATAAGCTCCATCCTGGGCATGGAGTACGAGGTGTTCCAAAGCCAGCCCCGGCCCCCTGCCCCGCGAGGTGAGAAGGGTAAATAGCTCCAGGAGGGCAGGAACTGTATGGCCGATATCCCGAATCCTACGGCAAGTGAAGCAAAGGAAAGCCCCAGGCTCTTTCCGGCAAAGCCCCAGCGTTTCTCCTTAACCCCGAGCACGAAGAACTTGAAGATAATATAGAAGGCCATCAGCATTAACATGTAGTAGGTCATCTGTACGTGGGGGGAAAGCAGTGCAAGTCCGATTACCAGGGCCAGGAGCGCGAAGTGGGCTATCTTCCTTTTAGTTTCTACATCGAACGCCTTCTGTATAAAGAACAGACCCGCGGGCAGAAGCGAGGCCACGATAACCTTGCCGTCGTGGCCGGCGTCTACAAATGAGACGATTGCCCCGGTGAACATATATGCAAGCGCTCCGATTATCGCCGCCAGATTTCTTACCTTCAGCGTCCTTAGGAAACCGTAGGTGAATATACCGGCAACGATTATCTGCAGGACGAAAACCAACGCCATCACGGTCGAGACGGAAAATACCATCCTGAGCAATGCGGTAATGTAAAATACATCGCCGTGCAGGGCATCGACGTAGGGAAGCCCGCCGAAGATATATGGATTCCACAGGGGAAACTCCCCGGTTGCCGCAATGCTCTCCTTGGCAAAGGACTTGAACATGTAGCCGGAGATAAGCTGGTCCGAACCGTGTATCAGATGCCCCTTCATCAGGGTGTTTATGAACAGAACTAATACGAGAACTGAAAGTCCCAGTAAAATCCATCCCCACCCGATCTTAATATCGGGCCGGGATGTTTTCTTCTCAACCGGTCTTGCCGGTGCTGTCTTTTTTCTCTTTTTTGCCATTTTGCCTCCGCAGGAAGATTAACGAAATTGCCACAAAAGTCAACTCCGCCGCAGTAAACCATACCCTTTGCGATATGGAAAGGGTCTGGGCCATGCCCTGGCCTAAAAGCCCGAGCAGGAATAAAACCAGAAGACCCTCCCTTACACCCAGGCCTCCGGGTACGAATATCGCAAGAAGCCCCACGATGTACGCCGCGGCAAAACCCCCGGATACAACGACCCAGTCGGACAAGGCGAACTCACCGGTAAAGGCCGAGATAAAAAGCCAGAAGGCCGTCCCGAACAGAAACCAGCTTGAAAAGTAGCCTGCAAAGTAAGCAAGAAGCCCGGGCCAGGAAAGCTCGAACCTGACAGGCTCGCGCTTGATGAACCTTAAAAGAAAATTGGTTAGTTTCTCGAGGATGCGCGGGTGAAGCAGTGCGAGCACCGCCGCAAGCGGCAAAAGCATCCACCAAAGGGATATCGACTGGATGCCTGTTCGTTCGAGTAAGGGCGCAAGCAGCCTGTCCTGTTCTATTAACAGGGCGGCGAATGTGAACAACGCACCGCCCAGGATGTGCAGAATCTGGGCAAGGACCGCCGCCCATATGCCGGCCTCGGCGCGAACCCCTTCACGTTTGCCGAGATAGACCATCCCGACAACTTGCCACACCTTGCCGGGAAGGTAGCGACCCAAGGCGGATACGGAGAATATCCTTACAGCGGTCCCTAACCTTATCTTGCCGCCCAGCCTGGAAAGCAGCCCCCGCCACAGAAGAATCATGTACAATATCGAACAGCACAGGAGCAGGAAGGAACCTGCCAGAACCCAGTAGTTGAAATGCTCAGAGGTTAATCCCTCCACCACGGCCGCCCAGTTGCGAACCACCGAGCGTATCAGGAAGAAACCGATAACCCCTATCACGGCTATCTGGACTGTCCAGCGCAGGACCTTCACCCACCTCTTCTGTTCAGATTTGACTGATGAATCTTCGCTTTCAGGACTTGGAGGTTTACCGGTCATATTCATCTATGGAGTATTGATGAGTAGATGTTCGCCAATCGTTCGGCGGCGGGCAATGCCAGGAAACGCCTGGCTGCCTGCTGTCCGGCTTGAGCGAGTCTTAGGGTTTTTTCATCATTCATATAGAGATCACGGATTGCAGATGCCAATGCACGTGGATCGTCGGGTCTTACAAGTATCCCGGTCTCACCATGGTTTATTATCTCCCTCTGACCGCCGGCATCCGCTCCGATTGCTACCAGACCGGCAAGCTGGGCCTCGACAAGTACCATGCCGAACCCTTCGGCGACGGAGGGGAGAACCATAACCCCAGCATCTCGCAAAACCCCTGGAAGGTGATGGTGAGGCAGGCTTCCGGTGAACCTGACGCTTCCGGCAAGGCCAAGTTCGGCAACAAGCGACCGGAGTCCGGTCTTCTCAACCCCGTCCCCGACCAGGGTCAATTCCAGGCTAAGCCCCTCCTTCTTCAGGATACCCACCGCCCTTATAAGGACATCGAACCGCTTCTGCCTTGTGAGGTTGCCTATGCCAATCAATGCCCTTTTTAACACCCTCCGCGTCGAGGACAGAAACATCCCCGAGGCGGGCATGGGTAAGGTGATGCACTTGATGTCCATGCGCGTGATTTTTTTAAGCCTTGTGCCAAGATAGCGGGAGACCGGCAGGGCTAAATCTACCTTGGAGAGTATGAAGTCGGCTGCGAGTCGGCCTAAAGGCAGCCTCGAGAGCAGCCTTACGTCGGTTCCGTGGAGACTGACAAGCAGGGGTATCCTGATACCGGCTAGGGCGAATCTTGCCGCCAGGCCTGCCGGAACCAGCCAATGGGCGTGAACCAGGTCTATCTCCTCGGTCTCGACAATCCTGCGGGCAAGGCTTGCGGAGCGTGAAATAAATCTTTCAAGAAGCGCAAAGCCCTTGAGACCTTCTTTCAGCGCATCCAGCATCTTCCCGTGGTATGCAAGGGTTTCTGCCTCGTCCCCGGCATAGGTGAAACGATAGATCGCCGCGTTGCCGCGTTCTTCCTTCCTGCTCAAGCCCTTCTGGTGGGGACAGAGTATGTAAGGTTCGACACTCGAGGGCAATGCCCTGATAAGCTGCTGTATGAAGGCTCCGGAATGATCGCCCTTGAAACGTGGATAGTTGTGGGTCAGATAGAGGATACGCATGGGTTATCTAATAGCCGAATGAAGGTGGTTTTTTAGCTGTAATCTTCGGATAATCTCTATTTCTCAAAATGTGTAATTCAATTAAGGCGCGGCAAAACATAACTTATCCGTCGGTTGTTCAATTCCGTCCCCTAGCGATCCCTCTTGCGCAGCTGATCCAGTTCGGCCTTTATCTGGGCAATCTGTTCGGCAATGAAGCCCGCAATTACAAGTAAAAGGCCCATAAGCACAAGAAGGACAACCAGAAACAGCAACGGGCGCAGGCCTGTGCCCGAAAAGATAAGAAAACCCAAGTACACCAGGCCCGAAATCACGCCCAGGGCAAAACTCACCCCTCCCAGTGTCCCGAAAAGAAGCATAGGCTTGCGCGAGTAGCGCAGAAGGAATGAAACAGAAATCAGATCCAGAACCCCTATCGGTATTCGCCAGAAACTGAACTTGGATTTCCCGTGCAGCCTTGGCTTCAGTGTAACGTCCACCTCCTCGATGCGCCACCCATCGGATGCGGCAAGAGCAACCAGATAGCGGTGCCAGTCCTTGCGGAGCACTATATCTTCGACCGCCTCGCGGCGGAACGCCTTGACCGAGTTGAGGTCCTTAACCTTTACCCCGAACAGTATCCTGGAAAGCAGGTTATAAACCCCCGAAACGAATCGCTTCTCGTATCGGCCAATCTTGCGGCCGGTAACCACATCGGCGGTATCGGCGAGGATGGGGCCTGCGAGCCTTGGGATATCGGCGGCAAGAAACTGCAAGTCGGCGGGAAAGAAGCAGAACACCTCGCCTCGGGCATTAGCAAACCCGGTTTCCAGCGCCCTGGTTATACCGAAGTTGGCCCTGTGCCTGAACACACGGAGGAAGCGGTGCTTTGAAGCGAGCCTGCGAGCACGGTCCCAGGTCTTGTCCCGGGAACCGTCGTCTATAAACAGCACCTCAAGGCCCTCATTCCAGGATCGGTCAAGTTTCGCAAACTCATTCATAAGCGGGGATATGTTTTCTTCTTCATTATAAGCCGGAACGATAACCGATATCTTGAGTTTAGTCCTCTTCACACAGGAAGTCTACCTTAACAGTGCAGAAAAGTCAAGTGGTCAACGGTAGACGGTTTACATTTTAGATAAATCGAATTTCACAAATAGTATATCCTGATCCCTCAAACCTCCGAAGGCCTGACCTGTAAATACAGCAAATGCGCAACATAACCAGGAAGATCAGGATGGCACGCAATTTGCTTGTGTAACTGCTGTACTACGATAATGCTCAATGGACAATCTGTAAAGTCGGTCCCTGGGGTGCAATAAATCACCCCGGCAAAAGGGACTTGACAACCAAACCAAAAACTATATACTTAGGTTGGCGAAAGAGAGTTGACGAACTGCGAAAGGAGGTGAAACGCAGATTAAGTTCACCAGAGGTGAAGAGACAATATGAAGTAAGACACCAAGACAAAAACCAAACCTTCTTTAAGGAGGAGAAATACAATGAATAAAAAGCTTATTGCGCTCGCGCTCGTAGTCGCTTTTACGGGCGTTGCGTTCGCCGGCGGAACCGTCGGCTGGGTGAAACTCCCGACAGATGAAACCGGATGGTACTGGGGCTTTGATGATCCCAGCGACAAGCCGTTCGATCATATCGAGGACCTTGACGGTTCGGGTTTCGGAGACATCCATGATGATCCGGATGCAAGTATGCTCGCAGCCTACAATGACCGTCCTTACAAATACGAAATCCAGGACTCATTCTGGTACTACGGCAACTGGTACAAGGATGGAAACCACCTCTACCTGTCTCCAGACGGCTGGGTCAGCTTCGACGAAAACGGTGTAGACGGTAAAGCCTACCCGCCCGACGCAAGCCCTCCCATCCCCCACACCGATGATCCTAACGAACTTATAGCCGCGCTCTGGCAGGACAACGACCCCACGATCGACGAAGAGGGTCCCGATAACCGCCTTTACTACCTTTGGAAACCACTTGAACAACAGCTTCACGTCCAGTGGTACAACGTGAAGGGTTACGCCACCGAGAACGAATTCGATTATTCGGTAGTCCTTCAGTTCGGCGGCCAGCTCCGTCTTGCAACCGACGAATGCGGCGTATTGAACAGCAGACACTACATCACCTGCACCTATCGTGACGCCGACGACTGGGATTCCGAGAACGGCGTTTCCGGTATAGAGGGTTATTCGGGTGAATACGGCGTTCTCTACAGCACTCCCGACGATTTCAAAATCGTAAACAACCAAGTGGTAAAATACGGCTACTCCTTCATCCGTCAGCATGACGTGATCCCCGTTGCCTTTACCGCCCCGGGTGAGATGGTGCTTCGTTACACCCCGCTCGAGCCCTGGGTATGGGTTCAAAACATAGGCAAGGAATCCGAAACCTTCAACATCATACTGGACATCTATGATCTGGGTGTAGACCCTGAAGAGCGGGTTTATCACCAGGTCGTTGCCGGTTATCATCTCGATTCCGGCGAACTCGACGACGCAAACTTCCCTTGCTGGACACCGGAAGAACTTTTCGAGGAAGGCACCCACTACTACCGCAAGGAACTGATAGTCTCCCTCGACGGCGACCAGTGTAAGCACAACGACACCCTCGCCGAACTAAGCTATGTTCACTGCGACGACAGCTTAGGCTACGAGTGGGATTTGGACGCCTTATACACAGGCTACTGGTCACCTAACTATGGTTTCTGGTACGTGTTCGGCACCTCCTACCGCATGGATGGAGGCGTACTGGTTAACGGCGGCCGTATCTTCATGGCCATGACAGACATGATGAAAAACACGTACGGACTGACCGATATGCCCAGACTCGACATTTGGGAAGCCAACAACGGCTGCGGTCAACCCGCCCAGGACGGCAATGTCGGCTACGGTATCACCGAGACCTATCAGGACGGCTGGAACTTCGCCGGTATCGAAGGCGACGTAGGGCCGCGCGAAACCGACCTGCCCGAGAACGCCGGCGAGTTAGTTGAAGACCTCGGCATGTTTGTCAATGCTGATCCCGATGAAGGTAACATCTGGGCCTCGGCAACATCCTCCGGCATAGGCGGTTCCGCTGCCGGAACCGGCGGCTGGGTCAGCGCCTTGAACCTTCTGGTTCCACCCAACCCCTCCAACTGCTACTTTGGCCCCCCCGACCATCGCGGTGCAATCTGGCAAGTGAACACCAATCACAACTGGCAGAGTTGGTACGGATACATGAGTGAGACCTTCATTGTCGAACTCATCGTACACCTCGGATTCAACGTCGACAATCCTCGTCCCCAGGCCCCCTGCTACTACGATTACCCGCATGACCTGACTATCTATCGTGTCAACAAACCCGACCAGGATTTCGTAGAGCACGATATCGAGATAACCGCCGAGTTGGCTCTGGGCAACCTGGGCCGCCAGGCTGAGCCCGACGAGGAGCACTTCCCGGTCGAGATGTTCGTGGTTGACTGGAATGCAGACAAGGATACCTCCTATTCCTGCACCGTTCAGATACAGGAAATCGGCTGGTTCGGCGAAGACGATCCCCCCGCCGACACCATGTTCGTACCCATGCTTCCGTGGATTCCAGAAGGCATCTGCCTGGACTGGCAGACGCAACAAGGTTATGCCATTCCCGACGAGGATGAGGCAGCCAACAGGGCCCTTATCGGCAGACACTACGAGCTGGTAGGCCTGGTTCGTCTGGGCGAGGTAGGTCCGGACCTTTCCGACCACTGCCCGTACAACGACACCTGCCGCAAGTTCCTCACCGCTCTGCTGGCCCACGACGTGGGTGTCGTCGACCTCCAGAACGAGGAAGGTAATCCTTGGGGTAACACCCAGGCAGACCCGTATCCAGAGGGAACCGAGTTCACCTGCATAGCAACCGTCGAGAACTTCGGCTTCCACGAGGAACACGACGTTCCCGTAGACCTCGAGATCTACGACGTTGACATAGATTCCCTGGTATGGCACAATATCCAGGAAATCGAACATCTCGACTGGCGCGGCAACGATCTGGGTGATCCCTACTGGATAGATGTAACATTCCCGACCTGGACTACCCCGAGCGAACACTGGTTCAGGCTCGAATGCCGAACCGAGCTGGTCGGCGACCAGTGCCCCGAGAACGACGAGGTGACCGAACACATCAACAGCGGAATCGCCGAGGATAATCCTCCCACACCGTTCGCTCTCGAGGCAATCGTACCCAACCCGTTCGTCGGTTCCACCAAGGTTTCCTTTGCGGTGCCTCACACCACGAAGGTCAGCCTTAAGGTCTACGACATCTCAGGTAAGCTGGTAGCCACCCTGGTTGACGGAAACCAGAACCCCGGCCGCCACAGCGTTGCCTGGAACGGCGATGACAATGCCGGCCGTACGGTAGCCCAGGGTATCTACCTGGTCCGTATGGAAGCAGAGAGCTTCAGTGCTACTAAGAAGGTAGTACTATACTAGGATTTTAACTGGACGCTATGATTTTGAGGGGAGCGTTGCGCTTCCCTCAAAATCCGTTCAAACTGCTCTAAGGAGGAAATAACCAATGAGTAGAAAGATTTTCACGCTGTTTCTCCTGCTGGGATTCTCGGTGGCCGCGATCGCCGCAGGCTTTGAAACGCCTACCCAAACGTGGGCAGAATCCGGTAGTGGAGGCCGCGTCGGTTGGATAAAGTCGATGACTTCAGCGACTGGATGGTACTGGAGTTACGATGTGGATGCCGAGTATCCTAACGGCCTGCCTTTCAAAGAGCCTGTGGTGCCCGATCTATATACAGTCTTCCCGGCACTCGAGGATACGGATAATACCGGCGCTCTAAAGCTGGAACCTTACAACGACCGGCCATACAAATTGGAGTTAGAGGATTCATTCTACTTCTTCCAGCAATGGTACGTCCCCGGCGATCACATCTACATCTCACCCGACGGCTGGCTGAGCTTTGACGAATCCAGTGAAGACGGATTCGCCAATCCACCCGATGCAAACCCTCCTATCCCCAATACCGGAGATCCCAACGAATTGATAGCGGTTCTGTGGCAGGATAACGATCCTACCCTGGATGATGATCCATCAGACGTAAACCGTATTTACTACCAGTGGCCCGGTTCCAACTTATCTGATTCCCTCCGTTCACCCAGGTTGGTAGTACAGTGGCACGAAGTCGAGGCCGTTGGAACAGGAGAAACCTACGATTTCGCCTGCGCCTTGCAGTTCGGCGGTCAGACAAAACTGATTATCGCCGGCGACTGCGGCCCTGTGTTCAGCTACCACTTCATCGAATGCTACTACCGGATGGATGGAACATCTGCGCCTGGTGATGATTGGAGCCACGACAACGGCGTTATCGGTGTCGAGGGTCAATCCGGCGAGTATGGGTTAACCTACCCCAACGATGCGGGCCGTATAGACCCGGTCTCTCCCCCTCCGGGAGCACCTCCGGGATCGGAAGGCGCATGGGTAATCCGATTCGGCTACAAAAAGCTGTTCCGACATGACGTAGCCGCCGACCTTATCCTTTCACCGGGCCCCATCACACTGCGCTGGACCCCAATCGAACCCATACTGGTCGTTGCAAATGCCGGTCTCGAGGTGGAACACTTCAATGCAATCTACCAGGTCTGGCAGACCGGACCCTCGGTCGAAAACGACGACTTCCAGGAAGGCGACTCTGCGGAGAAGGTTTATGAATCCGTGCTGGGTTCCTACGACCTTTTCCCGTATCACGGTGATCCCGACGACACCTACAAAGACACCATCGAGGCCCCTTGCTGGACCCCGGAAGGCTACCTTGCCGAATACGAACAGAGACTCATCGTCGATCTGGACGGTGACATGTGTAACTGGAACGACACCTTCAAGCTGGCCACCATAGTGGAGTGTAACGACACCTTCCGCTACGACTGGAACTGGTCGAACGTCGGCGATGCGTGGGGCAACGCCGAGGTAGACTGGTACCACGGCATGTGGTATAAGAGCGACAACGGTGTGCTCGTTACCGGAGCCCGCGTCTATCTGGCAGAGGTACATCCTGAGTGCGGATGGGAAGGACCCGCGCTTTCCGTATGGGAAGCCGAGGACGGATGCGGCCCGGCCGATACGGACAACCCGATCGCCAAGGGCAAATCCCAGACAGAAACCTATCAGGTAGGCTGGAATAACGCCCACTTCGGTTACTACATCGAGGATGCCGGCGAGTACACAGGCGTGTTCGCCAAAGCCGCACCGGACGGTAACATCTTCGTGGCCTTCTCAGGTTACTCAACCACCAGCGGAACCATGCAATCTATCGGTCATAACAATTACCAGGAACCGCACAACTGTTATGACAACGGCGGCAGCTATCCCAGCACCCGCAGTTGCTGGTGGAACTGGGATTGGCCGAGCAGTGGTTTCTACTGGGGCCACATGCAGTACGCCTTCGATGCCTGCTCCTGGGTGGTAAAAACCTATCAATACAGTTTCAGCTATCCGATGGAGATGTTCGTCCACCTCGGATTCGGTCCCTATCCACAGTCACCCAAGCCGCAGCACCCCTGCTACCACGACGAACCTCACGATCTTACCGCCTACCGGTTCGAGAAACCCTTCGTAAACTGGGTTGAAGCCGACGTACCTCTCACCGTGGAGATAGCGCTTGCCAACCTGGGGCGCCAGACAGAACCCGACGCCGAGTTCTTTACCTCCAAGTTCTTCGCGGTAAACTTGCTTGACAATGACACCATCTGGACCGAAACCACCCTGTTTAACAACATCGGCTGGCTTGGCGATCCTGATGACGGACTGGATACGGTACTGGCTCCATTCACCCCGTTCGACCCCGAAGGAGCCTGTCTAGACTGGCAGGAAATGGAAGGCTACGTTCTCCCCAGTGAAGACAAACAAGGCAATCTGAACTTCGTGGGCGTTCCCTACGAGTTCATCGGCCTGGTTCGTCTCGGCGAGGTCGGTCCCGATCTTTCCGACCACTGCCCTCTCAACGACACTACCCGCATCTGGGTAACCTGTCTGCTGTCTCACGACGTAGGCGTGGTTGAGATGATCAACGAGGAAGGTAACGATTGGAGTGCCGACTATCCAGCGGGAACCGAGTTCACCTGCATCGCCACCGTCGAGAACTTCGGCTTCAACGAGGAACACGATGTGATTACCGACCTGGAGATCTACGACATTTCACCTGATCCCGACTCGCTGGTCTGGCATAACTCCCAGTCCGTGGAACACCTCGACTGGCGCGGCAACCAACTCGATCAACCCTACTGGGCAGAGGTCGAGTTCCCCAAATGGACATCTCCCTCTGAGAATGCCTACAGACTCACCTGTCGTACCGAGTTGCCGGGAGACGTGTGCCCGGTTAACGACGAGGTAACCAGATACATAAACCCCCTCACAGTAACCGAGGGACCCGTCGGAAGGCCGTTTGCACTCGAGGCCATCAAGCCTAATCCCATAGTAGGATCGGCGAAGATCTACTTCTCGGTACCTCACAGCACCAATGTGAGCCTGAAGATCTACGATATCTCAGGTAAGCTGGTAGCCACCCTGGTTGACGGAAACCGGAAACCGGGCCGCCACAACATTACCTGGAACGGTACTGATAATACAGGCCGTTCGGTCGCACAAGGTATTTACCTTGTACGCATGGATTCCGAGACCTTCAGCGCTACCAAGAAGGTAGTTCTTTACTAATCCTTTTGGAAAATTTTAACCCTGAGGGGAGCCTTGCGGCTCCCCTCTTTTTTTGTATGGGAAGGTGAAATCTTGAATTATCCTTTTGTATCAATTCAATATCCCACCGTCTAACCAGGCTCCCATCCCTCGCTTTACCGTAACTTAGAACCCTTAACCTGGCACGAAAATTGCTTAATAACGGTATATGCAGGAATCATCATCTAAGGCCCTCTGCGGATTGGCGTTAAGAATCTCTGCAGGGTTGGCTCTCATATTACCCATAACAGCCTACACCTCGGCAGGCAACCAACAGGCAAGAATCGATGTTACTATTCTTGATTCAACATACAAGGTTGTCTATCAAACTGACGTAACGAACAGTAACGATTCTATCCAAAGAACTTCGGATACGACGGAGGTATGTACTGAATCTGCTGCGGTAGATTTTGATAGTAACGCCCCTTCAATACACACCCCGGTTTCGTGGCCGATACAGGGCAGTTGTAGCGCATGGTTCAGCGTCCCTGAGGACTGCTGGGTTAATATCGGTGTGTTCGACCTCGATGGAGTAATAATCTTCGAGATTGCCGACGGTTATTTCTACAAGGGAGGGTATAAATGTTACCTGGATATCCCGAACTTCCACGAGGTGGGAATTGTAAAAGGGGTTTACATACTGCAAATGAAGATAAACGGGTATGAGGGTATAAGGAAGATGATTCTGATCAGGTAGAATTTATACTTCGTTAGGTTTGCTTGACAATGAGGTAGCAGACACTACAATACAATCTAAAAATCAAAAGATAATAGGAGGTTAAGTGATTAGAACCCTTCTGACAGGAATCATTGCATTTTCGACAATAACGGCGGCGTATGCCGATCTTACAGCCCTTGAGGCCAAGGCTGCCGCATCACCGGAAAATGCACGCGTTTTGTACGATCTGACACGCGCATACTGCAAACACGACTCGGCAGATAAGGCCGTGGAAAGCTGGAGACGCCTGGTCGATATAGATTACGATTTAGCTTCAGAGGTTTTCCTCAGGGCCAACATTGCTGCATATCTGGGCATCGAACCCTTTTTCCCCGAAATGATCTGCGACACTATGGCAGCACACCCCCGGTTCGGTCCCAACCGGGAATGGATCGTTTTCCAGGCGGTTATAGGAGGACAGATGAGGGTCGGGATGATGGATTTCTTTGGCGACCACTATCAGGTGCTAACATCCAGAGACTATTACTGCCATGAACCTGCCTTTGTGGATTCAAAGGACCGAATTCTTTATACACGCTACGCAGATGACGATGTAGTGGAACTGGTTTATAGAGATCTGCAGCGCAATGAAACCAGGGCAATCCTTGACAGCAAAACCCTAACACAGCCTCAATCACCTGACATGCCTAAATCGAATTTACCTATGCTTTTCAGTTTCCTGTCTCCGGAGACCAGAACAACGGAAATAGGTCAATACAACATCAAGAAAAGCAAGATGAAGCGGCTTACGGATAATTACTACAGCGACCGCACCCCGAGATATTCCAGCAACGGAAGATTGATAACCTTCGTATCTGATAACCGTACTAATCTCGATATTTACATAATGAACCGCAGGGGTAAAAGAAAGCGTCAGATAACCGATTGGAGATGTCATGAAGTAAACCCGGATTTCGGGGATAATGACAGTAAGATCGCATTTTCATCGAACAAACGCGACCATTTCGACATCTATATATGCGAACTAAAATCAGGGGATATATATCCCGTCACCCTGAATGAAGGTAATGATATGAGACCCGACATCTCCAAGGATGGCAACTGGCTGATCTTTGATTCCAACAGGGACACCGACATCCTCAAAAGCTACCTTGTTCCCCTTAATCAGCCTGTCTCCGTTGAACAGCTGGTGGAGGAGATAGATAATCAATAGGCTGGAGATGTGTTAAAGGGCCGAGAAACATAACCGAAAGGACCCTTTCAAACCTGGCAAACTAAAATGAGGTCGATTGACGGATCGTAATAGTCGGCTTTCATCCTATGCAGACATTCCCGGTAACGCCCTCGGGAAACAAAAGGATGTAATTATGTCAAATCAAACAGATACAGCTTCTCTTCGGTCATCTCTTTAATCGCATATGCCGGACCTTCGCGGCCCATGCCCGAGCCCTTCATGCCTCCGTAAGGCATCAAATCCACCCTGAAGGTCGGAACCTCGTTGACCAGTACCCCGCCTGCATCAATACCGTCGCATGCCTGGAACGCCTTCTTCAAGTCACGGGTGAATACGGCACCTTGAAGGCCGTAGCAGGTATTGTTAACCTTCAGGATAGCGTCCTCCAGGTCCCGTACGGGATTAACCAATACCACAGGTGCGAACGCCTCCTGCTTAACGAGTTTGGCGTCCTCGGGAACGTTGGCAAGAATCCATGGCCCGAGAAGAGAACCGTCACGTTTTCCCTCCAGAAGAACCTCAGCTCCCGCATCTCTTGCTTCACCAAT
>WJJO01000184.1 GCA_014729665.1 Caldifarciminota bacterium | reverse complement strand
TCCTTCTGGCCTGCGGTAACGTACTCCGCGTGAACGCACCCGTGACCGCCCGGGTCTGCCGAAAAACAGACCTTGACAGCCATCCCCTTGGTCAGTGTAAAGTGTTCGTCAATCCTGTAATCCGAGGTCATTACCCCTGACTCAAACTTATAAGGCGGTGCGTAGTAACCCCCACCGGTATCTTCCCACTCGTGCTGGGTGAAGGATACCTCTTCTTTTGACTCTTCCGGAAAGCGTTCCTCGAGTATCTCGACAACAGAACCCTTATTAAGCTGGAACTCGACCGAGTAGTCGATGCCCGGGCCCTTGCGTACATTGACGCCCGAGCCGGTTATCTCGGCTGTCGGATTCTCTTCTGCGCGCTGGCTTGAAAGGGTGTCCTCTTCAAGGATATCGACGTCATCTGTAACCTTTTTACACGAAGTAAACCCCGTAACCATCAATAAAGAGATGATTATCGCCATCATGTACGTAATGTATTTCATATTATCCTCCTGGATTTATCAAATTATACTACTAAGGGCATGTTGAATGTCAAATCAATTGCCGACGTAGTCTATATCACATCGAGGAAGTGTTCTGCGAAGTTCCTCCAGGTCGTCGGGTGAGATGTCGAGTTCACCTACGCGAAGTACGCGGATATTAGTGAGTTCGTGAAGAGCGGCAAGGTTTTCATCCACGAGCGGGGTAAAGGTCAAGGTGAGTTCCTTAAGGTGTTTAAGGTCTTTCAGGAAGGATATACCCCTGCTGGTGATGGAGGTGTACTGAAGACTCAGTTTCCTCAGACGAGGAAGGTCGGCAAGGTATCTTAGCCCTTCATCAGAGATATCCTGTCCCCATATATGAAGCTCCCGAAGGTTCTTCATGGCAGAAAGATGAGTAAGTCCTTTCTCGGAGACGTGAACAAGCCCCAGGTTCAATCTTCTAAGGGAAGTCAGGTCCTTAAGGTATGAAATACCCTCATCGGTGCAGTGGGTAAACTCCAAATCGAGTGATGTAAGGTTTTTTAGATCGGATAGATATCTTAATCCTTCATCGGTGACCTTGTTTTCACATAAGCATAGATGTCTTAAATTCTTAAAATTCGAAAGGTATCTGAGACCGGAATCGGATACGCCGGGTCCGAACACGTCCAGTAATTCTATCCCTGCTGCATCTTTGAGTGCTGCCAGGTCATTCTGGTTTATCGCGTAGCAGGAAAGTGCGCGCAGATTCGGGAACCTTGAAAGTGCTGAGAAATAATAAGGCTGAACCATCTGAAGTGTGAGGATATCGTTGGTATCTGTTATCTCGGATGGATCTATTTTCCCGAGATTTGCACCTGCGACTTTACCGTCCAGGTAAAAAAACTCGTCGGTATTCCTGATACGTACCGAATCCTGCCCTTCCCATTGGACGTAGTAATCGTGAATGGAAAGGTAATCCTCACCGGCCGTTAATCCTGTAACTTCGATGCTGTCGCGTTCTCCATTCTCATCCGATATTATAATGAATCGTCTATTGTATCCCCGACATCCTAATAAAACCAATCCCGCACATAAACTTAAGGCCGCTAATTTATTAAATGATTTGCCAACCATACTCTCCTACATTCAGTTTAGGTACTTTATACATATTTCAGGAGTTTGTCAAGACCTTAGTTAACCGGCTGAGTCAACTGCTTGACATATTAAGGTTACCTTAATATCATTAAAGATGCGTATTACACGTGAAGAGTTGCTGAAGCAAATCAGTGAAGGGACCTTGGAGCGATCGATCTTATGCCATGGAGAAGAAGGATTCTTTCATGACATGGTTATTTCCGCTCTGCGTGAGAAGTACGGAGGTTCGGGAAGCTGGGGTTTCGAGGTTGTGGATGCGCCGATGCTAGATCCCGCAAAGCTTTTTACCTCGGCAGGAACCCTCTCTTTCGGCGGCGGAACCAAGGTCACCTTGATACGCAACGCCCACAGGTTGTATGAGGCTCAGAAATCAGGGCTTGAAAAACTGTTTTCTAATCCGACACCTGAACGACTGATCGTTCTTTCAACGCATAGACATCTGAAACAGGCTAATGAATTGCTTGCATGGTGCAAGGACAATAAACTTAATATCTGCGTGCTCAACCCCATAAAATCCAGGGAACTCGTCCCATGGATAAAGGAGGAATCCTCTAAAAGGAATTTCAGCCTGGATAAGAAAACGATAGCCTTCATCATAGATCTTACCGTAGGCAACCTGCAAGCAATCAACCAAATGCTTGACAAGATTGATCTCTTCAGGACAGATAAAAAACTGATAGGACAAAAGGAGGTTGAAGACCTCTTAAATGACACCTTTGAGAAGAAAATCTACGATTGTGTCAAAGCGGTATTCGAGGTTCGCAGCGGGAAGGTTCCTCATTCAAAGCTCGATCAGGTAGCCCGGGAACGCAACAAAGCGGCCTCAGAGATGCAAAGGGTGTTACTTTTCGATTCTAAAGACGGCATGGTAAAATTAATAAAAGCAATCTTTCGCGAGGCCTTCAACCTGCTCAAGTACCATGAATTAAAGAAAGCCGGGGCAAGCAAGGAAGAGATAGCAAAGATTTTAAGGTTAAGACCATCGCAAAAGTGGCTTCTTGACAACCAGTTCCCCTCAACTGCTGCAAGATGGCCTGCCGATAGACTGCACAATCTATTGATGAGATTGGCCGAGACCGACTTTTCTTTACGGGTTTCGGGAAGGGATGCAGAGGCCATGCTCGAGCAAATCGTTATAGGTAATCTGAAACCCACGAGTATCGAGGAGTATGATGAAGTATTCTTATAGAGAGCTTGAAAAAAAGTGGCTGAAACGCTGGCAGAATTGGCATTTATACGACACCCCTGCTGAACCTGAAAAGAAGTTCTACATGCTGGAAATGTTCCCCTATCTCACCGGAGACATCCATAT
>WJJO01000183.1 GCA_014729665.1 Caldifarciminota bacterium | reverse complement strand
TCCCGGATAAGCTTTACGAGACAGACCCTGATGAATGCTGTCGCCTCCTGAAGGTTGAACCGGTCCGCTGGGCCATCGAAGAGATGGGTGTGGACTGCTGGGTAACCGGCCTGCGATGTACCGAGGGCCGCACCCGAACCGATTACAAGGAGGTTGAGGAGCGTGACAAAAACCTTATTAAGCTCAATCCTATCCTCCTGTGGAAGGAACGTGAGGTTTGGCAATACCTCGCCCTTTACAACGTGCCGGTTAATCCTCTGTATAAAGAGGGTTATCGCTCCTTGGGCTGCGAACCATGCACCCGAATCACTCACGAGGAGGATGAGCGTGCCGGACGCTGGCTCAATACATCAAAATGCGGAGGGGAGTGTGGTATCCACACTAGACCCTTACGGGTCAGCTCAGCCGACTAGACAGCTATAGATAAATTTCAATCCCCGCCCGTGTTTTCCGGGCGGGGTTTTTTATCACTTGCCAAGATTTCCCCTATACATATAGTATAAAATAACCTTGGAGTATCATCAACGTTTGGCGATACATAGTCGTGGGGGTCGTTGGGGTGGCTTCCGGTATGCTATTCGATCTTTTCAGGATTGGTGGTGGTTTGTTTATTATTCCCTGCATGGTTCTCATTCTGGGGTTTACCAAACATCAGGCACAAGGTGCCTCCCGGGTTCCCTTGCTTTTGTCCGTTGGATTGTTAGGTGTAATCCGCGCTATTGGAAGGCGGGTAACGTTAATTGGATAGCCGATCTGATTGTCGCGGCGGGATTATTCCTTGGGGTCTACTTCTGTGCCGGATGGGTAAACCGGATAACGAGGTATGGCTGAAACGGGCATACGGGATAGCTATGATGTTTGTGGGTATTATCCACCTTATCATTAACGCCTGCCCGACACCTACGTTCTGTAGCAGAACCCTTTTATAGTGGCATCACCCTCAAGGGTTCCAGATCAAAAGGTTTTGCTTCAGTGGCCTCAGTCGATGTAGCCGAAGAGCTGACCCGAGGTCTGAGCCTTGGTAAGAAGCTCAACCGCCTTTTGGATAACCGGGTCTTCGTCCACCGAAACCTTGAACCATCCCTCTTCACCCCATTTCTGGTTGGCAATCTCGAGCTTTATCCTGAAAGCAAGCTGGTCACGCGCCTCTTCAACCTCCTCGTCGGTGAACTCGACATCCCTGCTGCGGGCTTCCTCTATAAGCCCCTCGATCATCTCATCGGTTATCTCGAATCCAAGCTCGAAATCGGGGTTGGCGGACAGGAAATCGACAACGTAGGAAAAGAAGACCCGGTTCATAATAAAATCGCTGGTTATATCCATCCTGGTTTCGCCTTCGACGAGTATATCAGGTGCTATTGCTCCGTCATTGGGGAGTAAACGCTTTCTGCGCCCGAGGGTATGGTAGCTCTGTTTGCCCTTTGCCTCGTCCTCTTCCAGTTCGGCCCGATGTTTATCTATGCATCTGCCCGATGGTGTGTACCAGTAGGCGCTGGTGAGCTTGAGCATACCTTCGTTATGAAGGGGATATATGGTCTGAACCGATCCTTTGCCGAACGTCGTATCGCCGATCACAAGCGCACGTTCCCAGTCCTGAAGCGCTCCTGCCAGGATTTCTGCGGCGGATGCGGAACCATAGTCGGTAAGAACCACCATCGGATAGTCTCCTAAAAGGGGTTCGGAGTGGGAACGGTAGGTTCGAATCATCTTGGGTGAACGTCCCCTGGTTTGAACCACAGCCTTATCCCTTTCCAGGAATATGTCTGATACGTCAACACCTTCGTTGAGATACCCACCCGAGTTGTACCGTATATCCAGAATGAGCTTGGAGGCGTTCTCTTTGTTGAACATTGAGTCGATGGCGTCCGCCACCTCCCGGTGGGCAGTTCGGGAAAACTTGGAAAACTTGATATAAACGATATCGGGCGTGAGTTTGGTAACGTATCTTACGGCATTCAGTTTGATTACTTCCCTGGTGATAGTAAACTCCATCACCTCATCAACACCCTGACGTGCAACCGTAATGGTAACCTCGGTTCCCGGTTTCCCACGCAACTTCGATACCGCCTCTTCAATTAGTATACCTTCGGTTGATTTTCCCTCTATTTCTACTATCTTATCGCCGGCGAGGATGCCTGCTGCAAAAGCGGGACTCCCTTCCAGCGGCGAGATTATCGTCAACCAATCATCGGCGATGCCTATGGTTACACCCAATCCGCTGAACTCTCCTTCCATAGCAATAGAAAGATTTTCGTACTCTTCAGGGTTCATGTACATGCTGTAGGGATCGAGTTCGCGCAGCATACCGTTCATGGCATCCTCTATCATGTCGTTGAGGTCAACTTCTCTTACGTAATTGTCACGCGTAATCTGCAAAACCTTTTGGAAAACCTCCAATGAGGTGTATACGTTTCTTTTGGTAGTATCCGCCCACAAACGCGATCCTATCCAGGTAGCGGAAAATAAAAAGATCGCAAGTATACCTAAGGTTACCCGGTACTTTTTCATAAAACCCCCTTGTTTGTAAGAAAGTCATTGATTTGTTTGTATATCTCTCGGTGTAACATCATCTTCTCCTTTGCGCCGTCAAAGCGGCGAATCCTTGCCGGGGCGCGTCGTGCATACTGCAAGTAAGCCTGACGAACCCTGCGGTGAAATTCAACACCGGCCTGTTCTATCCGGTCTTGGGTTCTTCTTAAACGCCTGAAAGCGGTTTCGACATCTAAATCTACAAGTACCGTAATATCAGGCTCAAGCCCGCCTGTCGCAAACTTGGCAAGCCTCGAGGTGGTTTTCGCGTCAAGTTTCCTGCCCCCGGCCTGGTAGGCCAGGGTAGAAAGATTGAAACGATCGCATACGACAATCGCCTTATCTACATACAACTTACGCCTTATTCTCTTTGCTACGT
>WJJO01000182.1 GCA_014729665.1 Caldifarciminota bacterium | reverse complement strand
TCTCCAATTCGTCAAGGGGAGCGACTATGTAGATTTCCCCGTCTTCTGCGTTTAGGTAATCGACCTTTTTGGTTATCTTCCCGTCTTTGACCTTCACATATGGTGTTTTAATGAAGCCGTACTCGTCAATTACGCTGTAGTAAGCCAGGGAGGTTATTAAACCTATATTCTGTCCTTCGGGCGTCTCGATGGGACAAACCCTGCCGAAATGGGAGTAGTGTACGTCTCGAACCTCAAATCCGGCAGTATCCTTGGTTAGTCCGCCGGGACCGAGGGCGGTCAACCGACGTTTATGAATCAGCTCGGATAGCGGATTTACCTGTTCCATGAACTGGGAAACTGTACCTGTAGTAAAGAAGCGGGTTACACTATTTGATACAACCGGAGAGTTGAGTAGTTCCAGAGGTGTGGCCTTTTCTTCGTCGATGAAGGAGGCTCGTTCCTTGGAATTCTGAGCCAACTGCAGAAGGGATTGTCTGAACACGTTGTAGAGCTGTTCACCGATACCCTTCACCCTTCGGTTGGAAAGATGATCCATATCGTCGGGGGGGTAACGCCGATCTGCAAACTCAATGAGACGCTTGGTTATAGTAAGCATCTCGTCCTTTCTGAAAACGAAGTCGGTACGCTTACCCAGATCGAGTCTTGCATTCAGTTTGTGTCTGCCGACACGCCCCAGACTAAACCTCTTCGTATCGAAAAGCATCCCCAAAACCAATCTGCGTGCAAGGTCCATAGTCGAGGGCATTACCGAACGAAGTTTGTAATAAATCCGGCGCAGGGCGTCGTCTTCTGAAACCGACTTATCGGCCCTTATGGAATCAATAAGAACCCTGACACCGTAGCGATCCTCGGTGAACACCCTGACCTTTGATATCCCGCGATCTATCAGGAAATCGCGAAGATCCGAAGTCAGAACGTCGCCGAAATCTGCAAGTGTTACACCGTCAGGCGTCTTAACCGTAGCCGCAAGTATCAATCCCTCTACAGGCTCAACCTCCGTCGTATCCACGAATTCCTCAACAAGCTCCTCAGGTACGAATCCTAAAGCCCTGAGGAACGTGAATAATGGAACCTTCCTGCGGCGTTCAAACACGGCGGTCAAAACATTATTAGAACCGATGTCAATCTGAAACCAGGCACCACGCTCCGGAACGATAAGGGTAGAGTATATGTTCTTTTCAAAGGAGAAATAAAGGCCTGGAGATCGCTGCAACTGACTGATAACTACCCGTTCTACACCGTTGATGATAAAGCTGCCGCCTCGGGTAATATAAGGAATATCACAGACATATACCTTTTGCTCTATGACATCCTTTACTTTGGGTTCTACATCATCTTCATCCGATTTCGTCTCAAAGAATCGAGTGAGTCTGAAAAAACCGTTAACAGGTTTGGAATACGTCGCCCCTCGCTCGATTGCTTCCTCAGGGGTATAAAGGGAGCCACCGATCTCGTACCCCAGGTATTCGAGCTTGAGGTGAGAGTGTATGTCCTCAACCGGGAAAGCCTCGTTAAAAGCCGCTTGAAGACCACTGTCTTTACGCTTCTCAGCAGGCGCGCCCGACTGAAGGAACTCTTCAAAGGAACTTACCTGTATATTCTCCAGTGCATGGGCCTTGCCGTACTTGGGAAGCTTCGAGAAGTCCTTGAACTGCATCAGGCCTACTTAAGCTCTACCTTAGCTCCTACAGCTTCCAGTTTCTTCTTAATCTCCTCTGCTTCATCTTTGTCTGCCGCTTCCTTGACCGTACCTGGAAGATTATCGATAACATCCTTGGCTTCCTTGAGTCCCAGTCCGGTTATGCTTCGCACTTCCTTCAGAACTTGAAGTTTCTGACCCCCGACATCCGTGATGACTATGTCAAAATCACTTTTTTCGCTAGCGGCTTCCCCTGCGGCACCACCTGCCGCGGGAGTTCCACCTGCCGCAGGGGCAACGGTCAAGGCCTCAATGTTAAAGCGTTCTTTTAACGTATCTACCAGTTCGGCAAGTTCAAGCACGGTCAAAGATCCTATATCTTCAACCAGTTTATCGAGCTTTGCTCCACCCGCCTTAGCCTTCGTCTTCTTGGGTTTTTTCTCGGTTGCAGTGGCAGCGGTTTTTTCTTCAGTCTTAGGCTTGGAAACTTCGGCTGCTTTCTCAGCCGGGACAGCCTTCTCTGAAGCGGCTGTCTTTTCAGTTTTCTTTTCAGCCTTGGCGGCTTCTTCACTCATTCTTCCTCCTTATGGTCTCTGAGTGAACCCAGAACAAGGATTAATTCATTTAGCTTGGCCTTGAGCGTCATGACCATTGCTGATTTCATTCCTTCAAACACGCCCAGCATCTGTGAAAGCAATCCATCCCTGGACGGTATTTTTGCAAGTTTTTCTACACCTGCTTCGTTTAAGAAACGCCCTTCAATAAAGGCTCCCTTGAAACGAATTGGAACCTCATTTGTGGCAAATTCGTCTACCTTTCGTGCCGGAACAAGGATATCCTCCTGACTGTAAAGAACAGCCGTAGGTCCCCGAAGAACATCCGGATCGGATATCTCAACATCCAGTTGCTTCAAAATCCGTGCTAGGAGGCGGTTTTTAACCACCTTCATGTATGCCTTTTCAGCACGCAATTGGCTACGTAAACGGGTAACGTCCTCGGCATTGATACCTGTGAAATCGGCGAAGTAGAAATTATCAACCTCACCGAACTCTTTCACGAGTTCCTTAACCATCTGTTTTTTCTCTGCTTTAATCATCAAAGCTCCTGTTTACGCGCCAGTTCGGCAATTTCCTTAACATCAAGCTTTATCGACGGTCCCATAGTTGCCGATATATATACAGATCTCATGTACTGGCCCTTAAAGGCCTTGGGACGCAAGCGGTTAAGCTCTGCCACGAAAGCCAGAAGGTTGCGTCTGAGGTCTTCTTCAGAAAAACTCATCTTCCCCAGGATTCCATGTATATTTCCGGTACGGTCAACCCTGAACTGAATCCGGCCCTGTTTGATCTGGGTGACGGCAGGACCTACATCGAAGGTGACTGTTCCGGCCTTTGGAGAAGGCATCAACCCGCGCGGTCCGAGAAGCTTTCCGAGTTTCCCGACCACCGACATGGTATCCGGGGCGGCAACCGCTACGTCGAAATCCATCCACCCGCCCTGGATGCGTTCGGCCAGATCTTCAAGACCTACGAAATCCGCACCGGCGTCTTTTGCCTCCTTCTCCTTATCGCCCTTGGCAAAAACAAGCACCCTCACCTTGCGTCCGGTGCCCTTGGGTAAAGAGACTGTTCCCCTGACCATCTGATCGGCCTTTCGGGGATCAACACCCAGCTTGATACCGATGTCAACGGTTTCGTCGAATTTCGCACTCGATGTTTCCTTAATCAGCGGTAAGGCCTCCGCAAGTGGATAGATTCGTGAAGTATCTATCTTGGTTGCGAGATCGCGATATCTCTTACCATGCGTCATCAGTCCTCCACCGTAACACCCATCGAACGGGCGGTTCCTTCGATAATCCTTATCGCCGCCTCGTCTGAAGCAGCATTGAGATCCGCTTTTTTTTGTCTTGCAATATCCAGAAGCTGGGCCCTGGTAACCGATGCTACCTTGACTGTATTCGGCGTGCCTGAACCCTTGGCTATCTTACACGCCTGCTTCAAAAGCACAGATGCCGGCGGACTCTTGGTGACAAACGAAAAGGTCTTATCCTTATACACGGTTATTACCACCGGTGTGGTGAGTCCGTTGGGTAACTTGGACGTGGCAGCATTGAACTGTTTACAGAAATCCGGTATGTTCAACTGCCACTGGCTCAAAGCGGGACCCACCGGGGGTGCAGGTGTCGCCTGACCCGCCGGTATGTGTAATTTAATCTGTGCGATTATGGGTTTACCTTTAGCCACGTCGTTTCTCCTTAAATCCTAAATAGTTTGAACCTCAATTATGTCTAACTCAATGGGCGTAGAACGCCCGAAAATTGTCACGAACACACGCACCTTACCCCGTTCCGGATTAATCTCATCTACAGTTCCAACGAATCCTGCAAAAGGCCCGGAGATTATCTTCACGCTCTCCCCGGTCGAGAATGGTACCTCGGCTGTCATCTTCTCCTGACCCTTATTCATCTCCTCCAAAACCGCAAGGGCCTCCTCCTCGGTCAGGGCTGAAGGTCGCTTCTTCGTCCCTAGAAGCCTTACTACACCCGGAGCCGAGTTCACCAGCTTGAAGGTCTCCTCAGCCGGTTCCATCTCCACGAGTATATGCCCCGGAAAAAGCCTGCGTTCCTCAACGCTCTTCTTGCCCTTCTTAACCCGCCATACACGTTCCACAGGAACGATAATTCGACCGAAGAGTTCTGCAAAACCGCTGCGCTCTATCAGTTTACCCAGAAGCTTCTTGACCTTGGCCTCGTGGCCAGTGTAGGTATGGACGACAAAAAATTTCATCGCCAGCCGTTAACCGAAGGCCTTGATCAAAAGCGCGAGCAGCCAGTTGAAAAGCTGGTCCATCCCGAATACAAATAATGTCATTATTATGGTCAGAACCAGAACGGCTCCCGTAGCTCCGACAAGTTCCCGGCGGGACGCCCATGAGACCTTTTTTAACTCGGCTACTACGCCTTTCACGAACTCTTTTAACTTAGTCCACAAAATGTCCTCGCTTCTCGCATCAAGCAGGCCTGGAGGGATTCGAACCCCCAACACCCGGATTTGGAGTCCGGTGCTCTGCCGTTAGAGCTACAGGCCTGTCACTTGACTTCTTTGTGTTCTGTATGTTTCTTGCAGAATCTGCAGTATTTCTTTAAGGTAACTCGATCCTGCGTGTTCCGCTTGTTCTTGGTCTTGGTATAATTCCTGCGCTTGCACTCAGAACAAGCCAGTGTTATGATAACACGCATTAATCCTACTCGATAATCTTGGTTACCACTCCGGCACCAACGGTGCGACCACCCTCGCGGATGGCGAAGCGGGAACCGTCTTCAAGGGCAACGTCGGCTATCAATTCAACCTCGAGCTCCACGTTATCCCCGGGCATCACCATCTCAACACCCTCAGGCAGCTTCACCGATCCGGTAACGTCGGTGGTCCGGATGTAGAACTGAGGTCGGTAGCCGGGGAAGAACGGGGAGTGACGTCCGCCCTCTTCCTTGGTCAATACGTACACCTGACCCGTAAACTTTGTATGAGGCGTTATCGTACCCGGCTTGGCTACCACCATGCCGCGTTCCACCACGTCCTTGTCTATACCACGAAGCAGTATACCAACGTTGTCGCCGGCCATTGCCTCGTCCAGTATCTTCCGGAACATCTCGAGAGAAGTAGCCACCGTCTTCTTGTGAAGACCGAAACCGATAAGCTCAACATCGTCGCCGGGAACGATTCGACCACGCTCCACCTTGCCGGTCACTACAGTGCCGCGGCCCGTTATCGTAAATATATCCTCCATCGGCATCAAAAACGGCTTGTCCATCTCTCGCTCAGGCTCGGGTATATGCTCATCAACAGCCTTCATCAGCTCCAGCACAGGCGCATACTCCTCGGCTCCCGCATCAGTTGCCTCAGACTCCAGCGCCTTCAATGCACTGCCCCGGATGATAGGTATGTCGTCTCCGGGAAACTCGTACTTACTCAATAACTCACGTACCTCCAGCTCAACCAAATCCAATAGCTCAGGATCGTCCACCATGTCGGTCTTGTTCATAAACACAACTATCGCAGGAACGTTAACCTGACGCGCAAGAAGGATGTGCTCTCGTGTCTGAGGCATAGGACCGTCCGCTCCGGATACCACCAATATCGCCCCGTCCATCTGGGCAGCGCCCGTTATCATGTTCTTGATGTAGTCGGCATGACCAGGACAGTCGATGTGGGCGTAATGACGCGTCTCAGTCTGATACTCTATGTGTGCCAACTGAATCGTCAAACCGCGAGCCTTCTCCTCAGGCGCCTTGTCTATCTCGTCGTAGGCGGTAAAATCGGCTCCCCCGGCCATCCCCAATACCTTCGTTATTGCGGCCGTCAACGTGGTCTTGCCGTGGTCTACATGACCTATCGTGCCGATGTTTAAATGCGTCTTACTCCTGTCAAACTTGGCCTTCGCCATAAGCTGTTCCTCCTTAAGTAC
>WJJO01000015.1 GCA_014729665.1 Caldifarciminota bacterium | reverse complement strand
TGAGGAACTATCTTTCCTTGGGCGCATGAAGAGTACCCGTTACCGCGATGTTAAGGAAATTTCTGCAACGGTCGAGGAGCTTTTACGCAAGGCGAAACATCAAAATGAAAGTTTTGCCGAAATCGAGGCGAGACTTAACGAAGATCAGATGCTTCGCGATCATACACCTTCAATAAGACCCTGCAACGGATGGCAGTGCTCGGGATTCGGATACAGGATAGACCCGTACACCAAACGACCACGGATGCATAACGGTGTGGACATATCAAACGCTTCCGGAACGCCGATTCTTGCAACCGCCGACGGCGTGATTTCCTATACCGGTTATAATTCGGGATATGGATTGTCCGTAAAGCTGGATCACGGCAACGAGATGGAAACCTATTACGCCCACCTTTCCAGCATCCTGGTCGATCCGGGGGAGGTAGTCAAACGCGGTCAGGTAATTGCCCTTATGGGCGCCACGGGTAGGACCACCGGAACCCACCTGCACTACGAGATCAGGGTTGGGGGAAGCCCGGTAAATCCATTGAATTACTTCATAGAAGACGTTAAGCTTGGCGATTGAGGGCGGATTCAACTTAAAACCCAAGTGGAATATCAAATCAAAGAGGGGTAACTTCAGACAGTTAATCCGGATATGGGGTTTATGTGATCAAGAAAGCTGAAGAAACAGAGAAAAACCTGGGAACCCGAATACGCGGCTGGTTTTCGGAATTTACCTGGGCCAAACCCAGGCAGTGGATAACGGCGATTATCCCGGCGGTACTGGTCGTGGCCGCAGACCAGGTCTCAAAGGCCCTGATTGCATCGAACCTGAAGGCCCCGGGCGACTCGGTCTGGGTTATAGAGCCTTTCTTGAAGGTCATATACTCACAGAACCCTCACGGGCTGTTCTCTATAGTTTACGGAACCAGGATAGTATACATCATACTGTCTTCACTGGCGGTCATGCTTGTTCTCATATTCCTTCTGCGCCAGCAGAGGACGTCAGTGGCATTGCTTCTTGGCTTCGTGCTCGGGGGAGGTATAGGGAACCTTATCGACCGAATACGGATTGGATACGTAGTTGACTGGATAAGCATGGGGTTAAAGAATTGGCGCTGGGGGACCTTCAACATCGCCGACGGTTCAATCGTTGTTTCGGTAATAGTACTGTTGATTATCGAGTTTTTCTTCTCAAAACCCGGGAAGGAAGTCGAGGCTTGAACTACTTGCAGAAAGACTGGAGTCATCATGACTAAGAAAGTAAAAGAACAGAAGAAGAGTATGGGGCAGAGGATACGAAACTGGTTTACAGACCTGACCTGGGCAAAACCCAGACAGTGGATTATTGCACTCATTCCCGCGGTTCTGGTGGTAGCCGCAGATCAAATCTCAAAGATCCTAATAATGGCTAACCTTAAGATACCGGGCGCTTCGGTCTGGATTATAGAGCCCGTCTTGAAGTTTATATATTCACAGAATTTCTACGGCTTATTTTCCATTACCTACGGACCGAGATTCATCTACATCATCCTTCCCTCGCTGGCGGTTATCCTGGTATTGATATTCCTGCTAAGACCCCAGAGGACCTTCGTAGCCGTGCTTTTAGGTCTGGTGCTGGGCGGAGGTATAGGCAACCTGATAGACCGCATAAGGCTTGGATACGTGGTGGACTGGGTAAGCATGGGACTCAAGAACTGGCGCTGGGCAACCTACAACATTGCCGACGGCTCTATAGTGGTTGCGGTGATAATTCTCTTGATTATCGAATTCTTCTTCTCAAAGCCGAAGAAGGAAGAAGAAGTCGACGAAGAGTAACCCGGTTTAACGGGTCAAGACGATCTTGAGTGAGGGCGTGTCTGTTTTGTTGAGTCTTGCGAAATACACCCCTGCTGATAATCTTTTTCCCTTAAAACCACAGCCATCCCAGACTATTTCTCCGGATGCGTGGACGGTTAACCGGTTGACAAGGCGGCCTGATGAAGAGTATATCTGAAGGATGCCGGAAGTCGATGGATTAGAGACGCGAAATGTAAAGCTCGAACCTATGCCTTTATCAACGGTGAAGATTGGTTGTGGTGTTGCGGGTGTTATGGGTTCCTCTACACCCGAAGCCTTTGTATATGAAGCCCATACGCTGTAATCCCATTTATCTTCGCCCCCACGGTTGGATACCCACACGCACCACACACGGCCCTCGCCGTCTAC
>WJJO01000014.1 GCA_014729665.1 Caldifarciminota bacterium | reverse complement strand
CGGTAGCGAAGTATACCGTATGTTCACCCGCCACGTCGCCTCCACGAAGGGCTAATATCCCCAGTTCGCAGGTATTTCGTTCACCGGTATGTCCCTCGCGGCCGTAGACGGTTTTGGAAATCTTCCTGTTTTCCTTAATGATTCCTGCAAGCTTTGCCGCCGTACCTGAGGGTGCATCCTTCTTATGGCGGTGGTGCATCTCCAAAACCTCCACGTCGTAATCGGGCAATGCCCTGGTAACCTGGGCCGTCAGCTTGAAAAGAAGATTCACGCCTATAGACATGTTCGGCGCCCAGAATACAACCCGGTTGTTTCCTGCATCATTCAGGCGTGCGAAGTCGGTTTCCGATAATCCGGTGGTTCCTGAGACCAGGGACACGGGGCTTTCTGTTATCTTATCCAGGATATCGAGAAGCCCCGGAGGTGAAGTGAATTCAACGAGAACATCCGCCTTGTCCAGTAACCCCGGCAAATCACAGGTAACCTCCACGCCGAAAAGAGTCTCTCCCAGCTTCGGATGATCGGCCCTCTCCACAATCCCTTCAAGCTTCATATCTTGAGCTTCGGCAACCATTCTTGCCACCTCGCCGGCCATCCTGCCGGCACCGCCTGCAACAACCACGCGGATCATACCTGGATACCGTACTTCCCTATGGCTAGCCTTATCCTTTCAAAGTTTTCTTCCGTTACCGGGGCCAGAGGCAGGCGAAGATCACCCGAATTGATGCCAAGGACGCCGCATGCAGCCTTGACCGGACCCGGGTTGGTTTCGACGAATAACGCCTTCATGAGGGGATAAAGCTTCTGGTGAAGGGTTAATGCAGCACCAAGGTCGCCTTGCTCGAAAAACCTTACCATGTTTGCCATGTCGTAAGGGACTATGTTCGATACTACGGAGATGACACCCTTGCCGCCGACCGAAAGCAGGGGCAGGGTGAGGGAATCGTCGCCCGAAAGAACTGCAACCTTATCACCGCACCGCCTTACGATGTCGGTGGCCTGGTCGAGTTTTCCCGACGCCTCCTTTACGGCGACTATCCTTTTGTATTTTGCAGAAAGCCTCTGGACTGTTTCAGGGAGGATATTCCCGCCGGTACGGGAAGGTACATTGTAGATAACTACAGGAAAATCGGTTTTTTCGCATATTTCGGCATAATGACAGTAAAGCCCTTCCTGGGTTGGTTTGTTGTAGTATGGGGTAACCACAAGCGCGGCATCCGCTCCAAGCCCTGCAACCCTTTTTACCGCCTTTACGGTTTTTGCAGTAGAGTTTGTGCCCGCCCCGGCGATCACCGGTATTTTTTTCTCTTTTGCCAGTCTAATCGCGGTCGAGATAACCATATCCTGTTCATCTTCTGTAAGTGACGGAGTTTCGCCGGTTGTCCCGCAGGGCAGAAGTCCGTCAATGCCCTGTGAAATCTGCCAGTTTATGTGGCGCTCAAGCGCCTTTTTGTCCAACTCGCCGTCTGCAAACGGCGTTACGAGAGCGGTTATTGCACCTCGGAACATCTAACCTCCTTGAATACCTAGGATATCTAACTATACTCGATTTGTAGGGGTAAGTCAAGTTTCACGTAAGCCGTTGTTAAAACGTAGCTTATATCATTATTTGTTAGGGGTTTTATAAAAAACAGGTCTGTCTGAAAAGGACTAAGGCGCACTTGAAAGAAGATTTGGACAATTTTGTTTATCCAACTCGAAGATTTACCCGCTTGACATCTCGGAAAAGTTGGTTATACCTATATGGATTAACACAAGTGCAAGGAGAGCTAATGCCCGGAAAAAAACCTAAGGGGAAGAAGCATAAAAGGGGTGAAGGAAAGATCAAGGGGGTATCCGTATTAAAGAAAAAATCTGTTCTAAAGGACGATACCCCTCAAGATGAGGTTGCAGAAAGGCTTCGAAGGATATTAAACAAGGGCCTTCGTGCATACCGTCACCATAACCTGGGGGAGGCGAAGCGGCTTTTCAGCGAGGGAAAAGGCGGGGCAGACGATGCAGGATGGGAGAGGGGAGCGGATCTGTTTGAGTCGGCACTTTTTATAATCGAAGGCAGGTACGAGCGGTCAATCGGACTGCTGGAATCCCTGGTAGAGGATGCTGGATTCAGTCTTTTGGGATACGCCTATTACTTCCTGGGGATAGGGAAAAAGGGTGTGGGGGATTACGAGGGGGCAATCGACTCCTTGCGTTTTAGTCTAAGCGACCTTGAATACGACGGGATAGGGGAGAGCTGGGAGCAGATGGGGATAATATACTTTGAAAAGTCCGAATTCGAGAGGGCGGTGAGATGTTTCGAGGAAGCATTAGCGGACGATAACTACGATAGTCCGGGTTTTGCCTACTACACCATAGGCAACGCCAATCTGGAGGCGAACAACTACGAGGAGGCGCTCGAATCTTACCGCAAGGCGCTTTCATCACCCGATTTCGATACCCCCGGGGTTGCATGGGACAGTATGGGTCTCGCCTATTTCAAGAAGGGGGATTTCGAGAAGGCTATAAATTTCTACTCCAAGGCGCTTGCAACACCCAACTACGAAACCCCGGGTTATGCCTGGTTCAACATGGGCGTAGTATATCAGCGCAAGGAACTATTGGAAGACGCCTTAGAGTATATGATAAAGGCCCGTGACTGGTATCGGAGACACGAGCCTGGAAGAATCGAAAGGGTCGAATACTTCATAAGGGATATCAAACAGCAGAAGGCTTTACGAAGCAAAGGGCTGACCAAGGCCGCGGAGGAGGTCAAGAAGATATCGAGCTTGCGCGCAACCGAGCCTGATGATCCTGTTAATCGCATAATGGACATCCTGGTTGAGAACCGAGAAAAGATACCCAGGTATGCGGCAAGAAGGGGGACAGGGTACCGGGATATCCTGGCTATCCTTAAGGGATGGTCCTCGTTTATCCCTGTAGAGTTCTATGCAGAACCTTGTGATTTCGAACACCAGCTTTTCCAGGGCGGGGGTTACTTCCTCAAGGTAAGGGAAAAGGGCATCGTCATCGACCCCGGGGTCGACTTCCTCGTCTACTTCACCAGGGAAGGGTTTCACATAAAAGAGGTCGATTACGTGTTCGTTACGCGCAATCACATGGAACATTCGGCCAATCTTACAGGGCTTGCCGACCTATATCATCAATGGCGGCTTTACGAACCTCAGCGGGAATCCGATTCCAGCCTGGATTTCTACCTCAATCCCGCAACCAAGCGTGAATACGAGCAGAAGATTTCCAAGAAACTGGATACCGCGTCCATTCACAGGCTGGCGGTAAGGAAGACACCGTATCGGCTCAAGGATACAGCCAGGGTCGATGCGTTCGGCACGACCTACGACCCCAAGGGAACCGCAAGGGCGGTGGGGTTCGTAATGACAGCCGAGCTTGAGAACGGCGAAAAACGACGCATCGGGTATACCTCGGATACCAATTACTTCAGGGATTTACCCCGCAAGCTGGCGAAATGCGACGTCATACTTACTCATTTCTCGATTGCAGGACCCGAAGGCTTTGAGGATACAGATTCCGGGGAGGAATCGTTGAATTATCAGGGGCTGCGCAAACTCATCGAGGGAACCAGGGCAAAACTTTACGTGATCTCCAAGTTCTGGGGTGCCAGGGGGGACTACAGGATCGAGTTTATAGATAAGCTCCTTTACGACTTTTCAAAGAAGAAGCGTGGGGTTACAATAATCCCCGGGGACGTGGGATGTATGATAAATCTTTCCGACTACGGCATCCGGTGCTCGAATTGCGGGGCATTCGTCCCCTACGAGGATATCGAGATACAAAAGCCTTCCGGGGACTTCGGCAAGCTGGCATACGTGTGCCGGTCATGCCGCAACGGGTAGGAAGTAATCGGATATTAACCACAAAGGACACAAAGTAGATTTATCTATCCCATGAAGTACCGAGTTTGTTAGACAGCTTGCGTAACGGACGGGTTCTTCAACCCTTCCATCAAGGGTCTGTACCTATCTTACTAATACAACCTTCTGTGCTTCATCCCCGCCGGTTTCGGGCACTATAAAGTAAACCCCGGGGCCGTGCCCCTCCCAGGTTATAGTTCCTGATTTACCGGTTGAGTTAAGCACGTCAACCTTGCGGCCCGAGGCGTCGAACACGGATGCGTGAAATCCCTGGGGGTAGTTGGCATAGCTTATGGCTATCCTTGAACCCACAGGCTTTGAAACCTTAAAAAAGGGTCCTTTTACAACAATACCACTTTCATCAATCCCGGCAGGATAGCCTGTAAAATACTTGTACAATCCCAGCGAACCAAAATCTTCGTCGTCTTCCTTGGCGGCGTAGAATGTAGCTTTTCCAGGGAAACTTGAGTCCGGTTCTTCCTGACAAACCCACTCCGAGAACTCGATATCTATAGATTCCCCGGGGACAAGCGGGGAGCTTACGAGTACGCTGTCGTGATAATAATCTGAAGTGTCGCTATTGTATCGATCCTCAATCTCACAGTGGCAGTAGAAATCCGCGGCTTCTTCTTTGCTCTGATTAGTAAACCTGGCCGCTGGAAACATGCTTTCATGAACGTTGAAATATTCAGGTTCTAAAACCGTTACCGGTGAAATAGTACGAGACCATGCTAAGCCTGTCGAATCGGTTTTGACTACCCATAGATTACCCTCCGACTGCCCGGTGAGGATTAGGCCGTCGTCGTCGGTCTTGTCTATCCACGTGAATTCATTCGGACTAAAGCCGTAAGTACGCGTCCAGACCGTATCGCCTGTATCATCTAACTTCACGAGATACCCGCCAGTCTGTACACTTGCTCTTATACCGGCTGCAATATACTCTCCATCTTCGACTTCATAAACGGTGTGAGCAAGACCAAAATATAAAGGATTATATTCCCATAGAAACTCACCTGCAGAATCCGTTCTCACGACGTAGTACTTCCTGCCCAGGTCCCAGTCAACGAATCCGGATGCAATGTAGCCCCCGTCCGAGGTTTGCCTGATGCAGCACCCGCAGTCGGTAAAAACACCGTGCAGCTTCGTCCAAAGGGTATCGCCCGCGCTGTCCGTCTTAGCCAACCAAAAAGTGCATTTTGAACCTGTCAGGATAAAACCGCCGCCATCAGTCTCTTCAGCATACGCTACGCCACTATCGTAGTAAGAATTACTGTTTGACCATAAGATAGAACCCTGGGAATCGAGCTTGACTAGGCCGTCAGCAGCCAGTATGTAACCTCCATCATAAGTGGGTTGAACAGACTGTATGAGGAAAGAGTAATCCTGTGTCCAAAGGGTATCGCCTGCAGAATCGGTCTTCAATAGCCAACCCTTAGTAGATGGTGTAGAATTGCCGAAAACCATGTAACCCGCGTCGGCGGTCTCAAAGACCGCTATCCCCATAGCTACGTTGTCCTTGCGGTATCTGCGCGACCATACGGTGTCGCCCGATGCATCCGTCTTAAGAAGCCAGAGATCACCCCAGGTGTAGGCAACCGGTGAGTCCGAGGCTGTGCCAACTACTATGTAACCTCCATCTGCGGTCGGTTGAACGTAGTTACCCTGCTCCCAGTTCTCGCCGCCGTAGGTCTTTGTCCAGCCGTAGGTTGCCGCGGGAATCACCATCAATGCCGCGGTAAGAATTAAGGTAAAACGTTTCACTTCATCTCCTTTTCACCAACGATTACCGAATCAATATGACCTTCTGCGCATCGCGCCAGGTTTCGGGCACTATAAAGT
>WJJO01000181.1 GCA_014729665.1 Caldifarciminota bacterium | reverse complement strand
GAAGGGATAACCTGCCCTGGCGAGACGGTTCCTGAAGGTACTGTATTCGTCTGTTCAGGACCGGATTCGGAAGACAGTTTCTCCTACGGTCACGACGATCACCACAAGGACGGGAAAAACTCGCCCGAAGGCGAGGAAGCCTTCTTTACTGCAAAGGAAGGCGCGGTCGAAGGAACCAGGGCATTCGTCGAACAAACCCGAAGAATGCTTGCAGAAAAGCTTCCGACTGAACGGTTCGAGGAGGTTTGGCTGACCTTTATCGGCGGTTGACGGAAAAGAGGCTTGACATTTTCTAAAGGTGATGTAACCTAGAAAAAACATCCAAGCTTACAAGGAGGTTGGCAGTGAAACGTATCATTTCCTCACCGGTAAAATGTATGATTTTGACCGCAGGTGTCCTCATGCTTGCATCCTGCACCGGACCCGTGGGAACGATAGAGATTTCCACAACACCGAACGGGGCGACCGTTTACATCGACGATACCGTAACCCAGTACGTTACGGACTGCGTCATCGAGGAAGTCCCGGAAGGCGAACATATTATTAAGCTCGAACTCGACGGCTACTCCGACTGGGACTCTACGGTAACGGTTGAGAAGAAAGAGATAGTAACCATCGACGTCGAGCTAACTGAAGCGACCGGGACTATAATCGTCAACTCCGATCCTGAAGGCGCCGAGATATATCTCGATGAAAGCAGTACAGGACTTTTTACTAGTGACACCCTGACGGAAGTTCCTGCAGGCGATAGGGATATAAAACTGAGTTTGACCGATTATCAGGACTGGGATACAACGGTTAACCTTTCGGATGATGAAACCATAACAATCAATGCCGTCTTATCAAAACATCCAGGTCATCTCGTCTGGAACTACAAAACCGGCGGCGCGGTCATATCCTCTCCCGTGGCCGATGAAAACAACGTATACGTGGGCTCTTCGGACAATTTCCTTTACACGCTGGACAGAACCGACGGCACCCTTCTATGGCGCTACCAGACGGACGATTCAGTATCGTCGACCCCGGCGATGGACAACGACGTGCTGTACGTTGGTTCTCACGACGGTCATCTTTATGCAATCGACAGAACCGACGGCACTCTCCTGTGGCGGTACAATCTTTCAGCGCCGGTGTTTTCATCACCGGCAACAGGAGAAGACGGAACTATCTACGTCGGTTCTGCAGGCGGCCTTTACGCAATCAATCCTAACAACACACTCAAATGGACTTATCCCACGAGCGGAATGGTTCTCTCATCACCGGCAATTGCAGATGACGGAACGATCTACTTCGGTTCCTCCGACAGTACGGTTTACGCGATAAATGCATCCGACGGAACCCTGAAATGGGATTTCGATGCGGACGGAGCCGTACACTCATCCCCTGCCATAGGCGAGGATGGAACCGTATTAATAGCCGCGGCCGACGACAAACTCTACGCCCTTTACCCAGAAAACGGTTCCATGAAATGGAGCTACACGATGGACGACTGGAGCCTGTCCTCGCCCGTCGTCGGTGCTACAGGAAGCATCTTTATAGGCGGCATGGACGGATATCTGTATAAGATTACCGGCAACGGAACACTCGACTGGAAATACTACACATCTATAGGCGGAATCAACCTTTCCACCCCCCTGGTGGATGCGGAAGGAACCTGCTACATCGGCGCGTACGACGGATACGTATATGCAATTGATTCTCAAGGTGAACGAACCTGGAGATACGCGACCGACGCACCGGTCTACTCCTCAGCGGTACTTTATGCCGGGGTTATCTACATCGGTTCCGATGACGGAAACGTGTACGCATTGCAAGCTAAAAGCTTCTGCGACGGTCCATGGCCCATGTTCGGTCACGACTGCTTCCGTACTGGCAGGGCAGACTGATCGACTGACCCGTAACACACCACATGGTCAAGTACATAGTTGAAATCCAGATTCAAGGATTGATAATCAAGATTAAAGGCCGGCTAAAGCCGGCCTTTTCGTAATGTCAAAGTCCCGTGAGTCTAACGGGTAAACTTCCAGAGGGACGTTATGTCTACCGTATCGACTATGTCTGCGCTTCCCGATTTGAACTCGACGATATAGTCGTTGCCTTCGACGGCTACGATCTCGCCCTTGTAAGGATAAGAGCGGTTAGGGGCGTGAATAAGAGCTTCCATCCCGGGTTTTATCTTCTTTGCCTCAAGCGCTATCTTTTTTACTACTTCACTCTTGTGCCTGGTTTCCTCGGGAGCGTCGTTCATGAATGGGTCTTCCCACTTGACGGTTATCTGCTCTCCTTCGATCTCTATAACCTCGGCGGTTTCCCAGTCATTGCCTTCACCTGCATAAGCCTGACACCATACCAGATCCCCGACCGCGAGCGGCTCTTCCTTTTCACATCCGGAAAAGCCGGTAGCCAGTGCGAGTACGGCAAAACCAACGATTAAAGCCATCAGCTTCTTGTTCATTTCGTCCTCCTTTGATATAAAGGATTTGAGTGTTGAGTTTTAGGGAATATAAGAGAAATATTGGGATTGTCAACTGCAGCTATTTTTCAAATATTATAACGTATCTTATTAAGGTCTAAATTTGATGCATACTACTCCTCGATCTTCAGCGCGAGCAGCATGTCTTCTACGGAGACGCCGGGTAGCTGGAGACCTTCTTCTGTAAGGATTCGCTCGATTCTACTGCCTGCCTCTCCCCTGTTGCGTTCTGCACCCCTGAGACCCTCCTCGATTAATGACAAACCATCTATAGGCAGCAGGGTAAAATCTCCGGTGATGGTCACGTCCTCTAAAACGTTTTCCTTGAGTACAGATGCGGTTCTTAGGAGCCCTCCCCGGGCCTTGTGCATGCCCGAGATGAACTCGACCCCTGACCTGATAGTAACATGTCCGGGTTTCTTCATCGTCCGTTTGTAAAGGAATGCATCCCGGGTCATCTGTAAGATTGTCGCATCGTTCTTATTATGTAGTTCGTCTGAGTAGTATGCAGGTTCCATTTTGCCGAGTAATGGCGAGAACTTCTCGATAAGCACCCCTCGGACTTCTGACCTTGAAGGTCTCGTGCCGGTCTCTCGATAGATGCTAGTGACATTCTCATTGATGGTTTCGTATATCTTATCGCGGAACTTCTCGGCAGGGACATTGAGGATATGGGCCATCGTCTCGTAATCGAAATCGATAAGGATGCCGCCTACGAACACCATGCATTCACCGATATTACCCGCCCCCTCGCCTGCTATCTTTCGTTCGCCTTCGACGGTTACTATGTCGTTAACCGGCCTGAACCTTGTCTCTATCCCGAACTCTCGGTAAGTTGCTATGACTGGTGCAGACAGAGTGCGGTACAGCTCCGAGATATTCCTCGTTGCCAGGGGATTATCGCGATGCAGTATGACCTGATAGAAAACCTGGTTCGCGTCCAGATAGGTTGCCCCTCCGCCAACCTCCCTGCGCATCACAGGAACTCCATTTTCCGCACAGTATGCAAGGTCTATCTCGGCTGACGCATCCTGGAAATATCCTACGCTTGCCAGGGGGGAAGCTGGTGAGACAAGGCAAAGGGCTTCTATCCCTTCACGTGCAAGTGTATGAAAGATACCCATCGATCCCTGCCCGGGCAGGGTGTCGAACTCGTAAAGCCTCAAGTAAGCTCCTTCTTCATGTTCTTTTAATTATAAGGATGAGACCTTCTTTGACAACCGATGATCGTTTACGGCTGACGGAATATTATTATGAAGGAATCAGCGGATAACTACCAGCTTAGTCCTCAGTACTTCGCTTGGTGTTGTAAGACTTGCGAAATAAACACCCTGACTCATATTTGAAGGTGCTTCCCAGGCACCTTTGCCTTCGAGTGTGGTCTTGAGTATTTTTCGTCCATCAGCCGAGTAGATGGTAAGTTGGGACTCAAAAGGAAGGTCGTATGACAGTGTATTGAGAAAACCTTCTAATCTTGAGGAGGTTGTATTACATAACGGAGTCTCCTCGATATCCACATGGTAGTTATCAAATATTTGAAGACCGGCTACATCATCTGCAACATATATATAATCCCCAGACACCGATAAACCCAACGATATCTCCCCTGGAGTTCTATAGAAACCAACTTGTTGTGGATTCCATGGATCAGATATATCAATAACCTTAAGGTGATAACCTGCAACATAGGCATAGGAATTTACCACCGTCAAATCTCTTATAGTTCCGTCCAAGCATGCAACTTCACATGGGTCAGTAGGTTCTGATATATCAATCACTATAAACTCAGCATCGTAAGTATTAACTAAACCTAGGTAAGCAAAAGAACCTTCTACAGATAGATCTCGTACCGAGTGTGGAGCATCGTAATACCCAACTTCTATTGGTTGGTATGGATTTGAAATATCTAAGATTAAAAAACCGTCATCATCTGCAATATAAGCATACGGATAAACAACTTGCACTTCATATGCATATTTACGTGTTTCATAACTCGAAACCTCTTTTGGGTGTGATGGATCTACAATGTCGTAGATATATAATAAGTCAGCGGCAATGTATAAGTAGTTATTCATTACATAAGCACTCATAACCGTATTGGGTAATTCAATTTCAATACAAGCCACAGTTCTGGGGTGGTAAGGATCGGAAATGTTTACGATTCTAAGCGAAGACTTATATTCGTAATAAGGTTCACCGTGATTTGCGACATATGAATAAGAACCTGAAACAAAAACGGAAAGGGGGTTATGGTATAACGTGGAATCCCGCCAAAAACTAACGGTTTTTGGCAGCTTAGAATTTGAAATATCTACTATACACAATCCTTTATTGAAATCAACTATGTAAGCGTAGTCACCTGAAATATCAAGGTTTATCAACCCTCTCGGGGCATCAAAATGACTAACCCTCTCGGGCTCTGACATATCGGTTAGTTTAATAACATCCAAGCCGCTAGCAGTATAACTCACAAAAGCATAATCTGCAGATATACAAACACTAGAAGAATTATACGATGTATTACATTTGCTAATAAGTTCCGGGTTTAATGGATCTGATATTTCATACACTCTAAAACTCTGATCACCAACAATGTATAAATAATTATCAGATATGTACAAATCATTACCCCCTTTTTGGGTACACAAAACCACCTCCGGATTATTAGGATCAGCAATATCTACTATTGTAAGGCCAGTCCAACTTACGCCATAAGCATAGGAACCTGATATGCTTAACTCATTTATGATATTTAAATAACATTCTCCAAGTTCCTTTGGCTGTGTAGGCTTTGAAACATCAAATACTTGAAAATATGCTGATCCAGCCAGATAAACGTAAGAATTCGAAACACATAGGTCATATGCATAAATAGTATTAACAGAACTCACCTCTTTTGGATAAGAAGGGGAGGATACGTCAATTAGATATAGTATGTTTTCGGGTATCTCTCCATTGTAAGTGTAAACAAATGCATTTTGTCCAGAAACGTAAACACTTCTTGTAGCCCCTTGAATATCGAAACTGCTACGTCTTTCAGGAAATAGAGGTACCGAAACATCCCATATCTCGAGACCGGCTTCATTTGCAGCAATATAAAGAAGTTGATTAGAAGAATCGTAAAAAAGATCTTCCACAACACCTTTAGTATGTATCCTTTCAGATATTTTTATAGGATTGGCTGGTGTTATCACATCAATAATATATACACCCCCACCTGAAGCCAAAAAAACTAAATGTCTACTTTCATCGTAAGCAATCGCATTACACGGTCCGAACGGCCAGTTCCCAACAAAACGCACGTTTAATGAATCTTCTACCTGAGGATATAAATCAGGTGTTTCCAGCTGATTTCCCACCCTCTCCTCAAAAGCCTCCCATTGGGCAAAGCCTGTTCCGATTAAGACTAAGGTTAATACAATCACAACCTTTTTCATTTCATCCCTCCTGGATTCAATTGTTCTGGATGCACCCACCTGCCGAAATCGTTTTACCCGAACAGCCGGGCGGGGCAAATCCATAT
>WJJO01000180.1 GCA_014729665.1 Caldifarciminota bacterium | reverse complement strand
GAACCAAACTTATCAAGCTACTCCGGGAAGAACTCACAGACCCCTTATTCCTCGATGAGTTCAGGTCTAGGTTTGCCGCACCGGGAATGAGCAGGGCTTATGGTCCCGGGTTAATCACCGCTGTCTTTGCTGGAAACGTACCTGGTCTTCCCATTGGTAACATTATCTACGCACTGCTGACAAAATCAGCTATCCTTGGAAAATCCTCTTCAGCCGAACCCCTTTTCGGTTCCCTTTTTGCACGATCGATTGAGGAAGTAAATCCTCAGCTTGCACAATGCATCGCCATGGTCTCATGGAAAGGCGGAGACGAGGAAATAGAGAAACAGGTCTTTGGTGCATCCGATGCAGTAATAGTCTACGGAAGTGAACACTCGGTGAATGAGGTCAGAAAAAGCGTACCGTCAGACGTACGCTTGATTACCTACGGACACAAGCTCAGCTTCGGGGTCATTGGCCGTGAATCCCTGACCAAAAAAACGGTCAAGAAAACTGCCGAAAAGGCAGCCCGTGACGTATCTGTTTTCGATCAGCAGGGTTGTCTTTCACCCCATGTCTTCTACGCGGAGAAGGGTGGGGAAATCTCACCAGCAGAATTCGCAAGGTTCCTGGCCGACAAGATGGATACATTGAATAAAATACTTCCGCGCAGCAAAGTCTCTATTAGCGAATCATCCCAGATATTACAACTGCGGGGGACTTACGAACTCAAGGAAGCAGCTGATGACGGTATCACAATCTATGCCAGCGGAGAAGGAACCGATTGGACGGTTATCTACGAGAGAGACCCAGAGTTCGTTCCTTCGTGCTTGAATCGTGTAATACGGGTAAAACCGGTAAAAGATGTCTCCGAGGTCCCAGCACTGATTAAGCACATCAAGGGATACCTGCAGACTGTCGGTGCTGCCCTACCAAAAAACCGTCTGTTAAAATTTGCAGACGAGATGGGCAAGCTTGGTGCGGATAGAATCTCGCCTCTCGGCAAGATGACCTCGCCACCATTGTTCTGGCACCACGACGGCAGGCACAATCTTCTGGATTTGATACGCTGGACCGACATAGAAGAATAATTTATGAGGGTACGGGTTTTTCCGTACCCTCGGCTTGACACCCTTTACTTCTACCGTATGATAGCAAAAAACCCAAGGAGACTGAGATGAAAAGAGCAACTCTGGTAACTGCTGTTATTACCGCTTTGCTATTGGTTTCAACTAACTGTAAGAAACCGACTGCATCGGATAAGGCTGACAAACGAACGGTTGTAGTAATGACCGAAGGCTTTGTTGTAAGTGAAAATGATGCGACCGGGATGGAGGAAGGCGAAGACGTAATATATCTCGGCAATGGCCCCTATATATGGCAGGGTGAAGATACGGTGAATTACAAGGTCGAGAACGGACTCATCTACGTCGATGGAAAGGTGGTGGGTGCGGATTTAACCCAAATAACTCCGGAAAATGTTCCCAACCCTGAGAAGATCATTGTCCTGACCGGAGTCCTCCCCAATCATCTCCCGCAAATAAAACGCTTCAAGCGCTTGTCAGCGATAGAAGCCAAGTTAATCAGGGACGAAGATATGGCCTATTTCGCGGAGTTCCCCCACATGAAGGGCCTGTACCTACTTATGAGCAACATCACCTATGAAGGCCTCAGTCACCTCAAGAAGATGAATAATATCAGGTTGCTGCACATCCCGAATGCGCCCATATCCGACGAATCCCTGACCCATCTGAAGGGAATTACCACATTAAGGGAATTGAATATCGGAAGTACGCCCATATCCGACGAAGGTATCCAGAATCTTGCCGGACTAATCAATCTACGCACCTTGAACATCCACTACACCTACGTCACAGACGAAGGATTGAAATATCTGGAGGGGTTGAAAAATCTGCGCGAATTAAATCTCATGCACACCTCAATTGGAGAGTATGCTGTGAAAAGGCTTAAGAGAAAGATACCCGGACTTAGGGTAAACTATGAGGACTGATTACTCCTTTGTATGGGAAATGACATATTAATACCCTTTTCTCAATTTTTATAATTACTCGATAACAAATTATCAGATGTAGCAGATACGCATTCGTTGATAAAAAGCGTCCAAAGACCGCCTGCTTCCTTTCCTGCAAAGCAGAAAAGGAGCAATGTTACGTTGACAAATAGAGTACTGAGATTAGAATTGAAATCGTCAACCGGAGTAACTCAGTCGGCTAGATGCGGCTTATTTCCTTCGGAAATTAATGCAGTTGTTTCGCACTTTTGAAGGGACCCTGAAACTCCACTACTTTGGTCGTCTAAAAAACATGACATTCGGTGATCCATTATTACCTTGATCGTCAGCAGCGCGACTAAAGGTCGCTTGCGTTCTTTTCTCGCTTGCGAGAAAAGGAGCATAAAAGGTCGTGGGTTCGAGTTCCTCCTCCGGCTTTTTTCTTACCCCGAATGCTTCATTACGTAAGGTAATCTTAAAACCTAACATTTAAGGCTCCTTCAATATCTTTGCTACCAAAAAACGAGCGAAGCCCGACTGCAATTTTTATTTCAACCTCCGGTTCGCAAACGTCTTCACATCAGAAAAGAAGCAATCTTAAGTTGACAAATAGAGTACTGAGATTAGAATTGTAATTGTCAGCCGGAGTAGCTCAGTCGGCTAGAGCAGCTGTTTTGTAAACAGCAGGTCGTGGGTTCGAGTCCCTCCTCCGGCTTTTTTCTTACTCCACAAAGTTTCTTCGCATCTTTGCGGGGACCCCGAACCTTAAGTTTATTCAGAAAACAAACAGCATCACATTAGTAAAGATCTCTTAACAAGGATTGAATTCCGGACGAAGTCCGCCTGCGATCTTTTCTGCGAAGCAGAAAAGGAGCACAAAAGTCCCGAATCCCGGCGAGGATAACCTGCACCAGGATTCGGGCATTACGCGTTGGTGATGTGGGCGACTTTATTGACCCTTAAGGTCAGAATCTTCGCCGTTATTCCGTTAAACCAAGTCTTTTGTACAGTACATCTATCTGTTCGAGGTATCTTGAAAGATCGAATACCTCGTTCAGTTCTCCTTCGTCAAGTCTACTCGAAACATCGTCTGATTTACGGGCCAATAAGTCGAATGACTCCCCGGTTTCCTTCACCCGGAAAGCAATCTTCTGAACCGCCTTGTAGGCATCCTCCCGCGAGGCACCTTTTTTTATAAGTGCAAGGAGTAATCTCTGAGCAAAGAACGTCCCTCCGGTGTCGTCAAGGATTCTCTTCATGTTGTCTGCGTTAACAATCAATCCGTCAAGCACCTTCTTCATCTTCAGCAATAGATAGTGAACGAGGTTGAATGAATCGGGTAATAGTACGCGTTCCACAGATGAGTGCGAGATGTCCCGCTCGTGCCAGAGCGCAATGTTATCCAGACCGGCTTGCACGTTCGAGCGCAGTATTCGCACAAGACCGCATACCCTTTCTGTAATCACGGGATTCTTCTTATGGGGCATTGCAGACGAACCGGTCTGCCTCTTGCGGAACGGTTCTGAAAGCTCATCAAGCCCCTCGAGCTGACCGAGTCTGATGTTGAGGGCTATGCGTTCGAGCCAGGTTCCGATAATTGCCAGGGAAAAAAGTAGAGTTGCGTGACGGTCCCGCGGGATTACCTGTGTAGCCACCGGTTCCGGTTCCAGACCGAGTTCGGCAAGGGCTATCTCCTCGACCTCGGAGGGAAGAACGGTAAAGGTCCCGACCGTCCCTGCAATCCGGCCCCGTGCCGCATACTTTGCGGTGTGCCTGAACTCATCGAGTGTACGAAGTCCTTCGGAGTACCACGAGAGTGCGCGTACACCGAAGCTCATTGGTTCGGCCCCGCGGCCGTGCGTACGACCCAAGGCAAGTGTGTCCTTATGCCTTAATGCAAGGTCATTGAGGACTGTGTTGACTTCTTCAACCGCTTTTTC
>WJJO01000179.1 GCA_014729665.1 Caldifarciminota bacterium | reverse complement strand
GCATAGCCTCATTGACCGATGAGGAGCCTTCCACAACATCGCCGTCTGCAGGTATCTTCTCACCGGGTTTTATGAGCACCTTTTCACCGGGTTCAAGCTCTTCGATGGGTACGTCCTCGGTGCCGCCGTCAGTAACCTTGTGCGCCTGGGAGGGCATGAGCTTTGCCAGTTCTTCCAGGGCTTTGGAAACTCCCATTACAGAACGCATCTCTATCCAGTGGCCTAGGAGCATAACGTCTATCAGGGTGGCAAGCTCCCAGAAGAAGAACCTGCCCGGCAGGAAGAACACCACCAGACCTGAGTAGACGTAGGCCACGGTGATGGCAAGACCGATAAGGGTCATCATCCCGGGCTGGCGCTTGCGTAGTTCATCCACCAGTCCCTTGAGGAACGGCCAGCCACCGTAGAAGAAGATGAAGGTGGAGAGTGCAAATGTTACGTACTTCGAATAGGGGAAGGTCAGGATATCGGTGAGTCCCAGGAACTCCTGTATCATGGGGGAAAGAGCGAGGACGGGGAGGGTAGCGGCAAGCGATATCCAGAATCGCTTGCGGAAGTCCTTGACCATCATCCTGTGGTGATTATGATGACCTTTATGGTCTTTATGTTTGTTATGAACCCCGTGATGGTGTTCCTTGTTCTTGCCATGACCTTTGTGGTCCTGCTGGTTTTTCTCGTGGTTTTGGTGGTCCATATCCTTCATCTATCACCTCTACCCATTACAGGGATTCGAAAACCCGTTTTAGTTTTTCCTCCACCGTTTCCGCGATCTCTCTCAGTTCGGGATTACTAATCATGCCCATGGCCGCGGTCGGTTTAATGACCGAGACTACAGTATTCTCACCCTTCTCATATATAATCACGTTGCAGGGCAGCATGAGACCGATGTCTTCCTCCGCTTGAAGCGACTTGTAGGCGTTGGGCGGGTTGCAGGCTCCCAGAATCCGGTACCTGGGAAAATCAACGTCCAGTTTCTTCTTTAATACTTCCTTGACGTCTATCTCGGTCAACACCCCGAAGCCTTCCTTCTTGAGTTCGGCAGTGACCTTTTTAATCGTTTTTTCGAAGGGAAGGTTTAAGGCTTTCTTGAATCCGTAACTTAACATGTCGTTTTCGGAGATATTTCTGAAAGCTTGCCATTTGTCACCACTACAGGAAGACTGGTTATGCCGTAGTCTCGGGCTTTCTCCTGTGATGCTTCCTCGTGCATGGAGTACACCGTAACGTCGGATGCTCGAGGAGCAAGCATCTTGACCAATTGGATGGTTTCCTCGCACCACAGGCAGCTCGATACGAAAACTTCGATTTTTACCTTGCTCATATTGCTCCAATCGATATAATCAAGGGAGACAGAATAACTGCCTCCCTCAATCTCTTCAATCTACTTTACTTCCAGTTTCTTCGAGTTCTCCCACAGTCCGTGGATGTTGCAGTATGAAACCGCGTTGATCGAACCGGATTTTGCGGTTTTGAAGCTGAATGAAGCCTCGTGATGGGTGTAAACCGGACCTTCGTTGGGACCTTCTGCCGATTCGCCGTGGGCGTTGAAGGTGAACGTGCCCAGATCGACGGCGAACTTTCCGTCGTCAGGAACGAAGTAAGCTTTTATCCACCGGATGTGATGTTCTGTAGTGTTGGGGTGAGCCACTTCCTTGCCCAGAGTCAACGTGACCTTGACCCACTCGCCAGCATCTGCAGAATCCGGGCAGTCGATGACTGGTACGTGCTTCTCGCTCTTCCAGTCCGCGGTCTGTATCTTATCTGCTATGTGTTCAGCCATTTTTTCCTCCTAGGCTATTGGTTTTTCTTTAATAGATCCATGTCCTCAATCAAAGCCTCGAGATCATCCTCGTGCTCTATCTCGTCTTCCAGGATCTCCTGCAAAATATTAAAAGTTTTTCTGTCCTTGCCCTCGACCATCTTGACTAATTTGTCATAAACGTCGATGGCGCAGCGTTCGGCTTCGATGTTCTGTTCCACCAGCTTTCTGACGAAGGGATCGGACGGTGCGTCGTAACCGCAGTTAGTCATCTCGTACCACAGCTTTGGTTCGACAACCGGGATTCCGCCCAGCTCCACGATGCGGTCGGCCAGCATCTCGGCGTGCCTGAGCTCGTCTGCGGCATGCTCTGTGAGCTCGGTTATAACCTCGCCCTTCATCGGCCCCATGGCTACTTTAGCACCGAGCCAGTACATGTAGTGTGCCAGCCACTCGTCGGCGAACGCCTTGTTGAGCTCTGTCAATAGTTCATTAACATCAAGCCCCAGTATCTCTATTCCTCTTTTACCCATATATTCCTCCATAGCTGGGTGTTTATCTTCTCTACATCAAAAACTTCTGTTCATCGACTGCCTTTTTTCTCCTTCTTCTATCCCTTATTAACAGGATTATCGTACCTGCAACACCTGCTACAAGTAGCCCGACATCCTCAAAGATCCCAAGCTTGATGGCTGCCAGGACGCCGATTAAAGACCAGAGAAACGGAATTATGTACATATAGAAAGGAACCTTCTTATCTGTCCACAGCAACAGACCGAACGTGAAGATAGTCAAGGGGCATGGGGTAAGACCAAACCAGGGAGAGTTGGGATATCCGTGTCCAACAAGGCTGCCTATTACCGGATAGACAACCATTGCAAACAAGAGAAACACCACACCGACGATTGAAGGAAAGTTCAGCCTGAACCTGTACCAAACCTTGGGCAGGAAAACTCCAAATATTAGGAACAGTATTCCCTGGACGATAAACAACCCGCCAAAGATGTAAGCTATCCTGTTAATCGTTGAAAAGAATACTATGTGATAAGCTATACCCGTCCATATCCATAGAAATGCCAGAAGTCCGGAAACGAGCCTGTCTGAGAAAACGGTTCTGCGAATGGCGAATATGATTGCAGCCAGACCGATAGCGTAGGCAATTATCTGCATTGGCCAGATACCCAGATTGTAGGTTTTGAAAACCTCAAGGAACTGTTCTGTCGAGAAAGGTATTACCATCACAATCCTTTGTTAACTCCTTTTGATTAACGGCATTATCCCGGGCAGATCCTTGCCCTCGAGGAAAGCCAGGCATGCCCCTCCGCCGATGGATACATGTGACAATTTATCCTTCAATCCGAACTTACCTATCATGGCCAGGGTTTCACCTCCTCCCGTAACGGTAAGGGTACCGGTCTTGGTTACCTTTGCCATGGATCTTGCAATGTTCAGCGACCCCTGGGCAAAGGCCTCCTTCTCGTAAACTCCCAAGGGCCCTAGCCATACCACGGTCCGCGAATCAAGGATTGATTTCTCGAATCGTTTTGCGGTCTCGGGACCTATATCCAGGGCCTTATAATTATCCGGTATCTTATCGGCAGCAACCACTGCGGCGTTTCCATCCACTTCAGGAGAAGGTGCTGTCACGTAGTCGACCGGTAGTTTTATCTTCTCCGAATCGGCAATATCGTCTATCTCCTCGACTAGATTCTCGTCTATTAAGGATTTACCGACCGGCTTACCTCTAGCCGCTTGCACGGTCATAGCAGATGACCCGCCCATAAGTATCTGGTCAACTCCGTTCCGAAGCAGCCGGCGAAGCGCTGCCACCTTGTCGTGAATCTTCTTGCCGCCTATGATTATTACATAGGGGTGTTCGGGGGCAAGCAGAACCTTCTCGAAGTAGGAAAACTCACGTGCGAGAGAAAATCCGGCTGCAGGTGCATCGAACAGGTTGGGCAGCAAACTGACACTTGACTGGGCACGGTGGGAAACCGGGAACGCGTCGTTTACGTAGTAAGAACCGTAGGATGCCAGGTGTTTGGTAAACTCCGGATCGTTGCCCCGCTCACCCGGATGAAACCTGAGGTTCTCCAAAAGGAATATCTCTCCGGGATGACCCGCCTCGATGGCCGCCTCGGTGGATTCCCCCAGAACCTCTGCAAGGAAGTTGACCGGTTTGTCCAGAAGCATCTCCAGTTCACGTATTACCCGGGCCAGGCTCATCTCCTCCTTGCGTTCCCCCTGAGGCCTGTCCCAGTGAGCTAGGATGATGGGTACAGCACCCTTATCAAGGAGATGATTCAAGGTTTCCAGGGTGCCGGTAATACGTGAATCGTCGGTTATAAGGCCTTCCTCGTTAACCGGTATGTTGTAATCGACCCGTACTAATACCCGATCACCCTTTTGAATGGGTAAATCTTCGACTTTCCTGAGTGTCATAGTTGCTCCCCGATGTGAAGAATAAGATCACGCGTCCGTGCCGCATAGCCCCACTCGTTGTCGTACCAGCCGAATATCTTGATTAGGTTACCGTCAACGACCTGGGTGAGAAGTGAGTCGAAAACCGCGGACGCCGGATTAGAGGTATAGTCTACCGAGACAAGCGGTGTATCCGAGTAGGCGAGGATTCCTTTCAAATCACCCTCAGAATAGCGATGAAAGGCAACGTTCACGTCATCTGCCGACGTGATGGTCTTGGTCAGTATCGCTAGGTCCACTATGGAAACGTCGGGTGTCGGTATCCTGAACGCCATACCGGAAAGCTTGCCCTCAAGATGGGGCATGACCTTTGTGATTGCCCTGGTCGCGCCTGTAGTTGTGGGAACCAGCGATACAGCTGCTGCGCGCGCCCTGCGTAGATCCTTATGCGGTCCGTCGACGATGTTCTGGTCACCGGTATAGGCGTGGATGGTGGACATGAACGCCTTCTCTATACCGAACGCCTCGTCTGCAACCTTGACAAGTGGTGCCAGGGCATTGGTAGTGCACGACGCGTTCGATACGACGTGGTGTTCATCAGGTTTGTAGTCCTTATGGTTGATACCCATAACGAATGTGGGAACCGGTTTTTCACCCTTGGCCGGTGCGGAGATAACCACCTTTTTTGCACCGGCGTCCAGGTGTTTTGATGCATCTTCATATTTGCGGAAGATACCTGTAGATTCGACCACTACCTCCGCACCCAGCTCTCTCCACGGCAATTTAACAGGGTCCTTCTCGGAGAGAACTTTCAGGGGTTTGTTGTTGACCAGGATGTTGTCCGATTCGGCCTTGACATCGATCGATCCGTTTCGATGAACCGAGTCGTGTCTTAGAAGATGGGCCAGGCTTTCGGCATCGGTAATATCGTTGACTCCAACGAACTCGAGGTTCGGATTGTCGATTGCTGTCCTTAAGAATATCCGACCGATGCGTCCGAACCCGTTAATAGCTACTCTTGTTGCCATAAAACCTCCTTTGTTAGATTCCTTTGGTTATGTCAATTATTGTCCCAGGTTATCCCAGGCGCTCTTTATGCCTTCTTTCACGGTGCCCCAGGTTTCCTCTATGTCTGTCTTAATGTCGTTCCATACGCTTTCGCTTGCGCTCTGGAACTCGTTGAGCCTGGAGACAACCTTATCCCTTTTGGCTCGCAGATCCTCGAACTTCTTTTTATATTCAACCTTATCATCAGCATCCAGTGTTTCAACCTTGGCATCCAGCTTTTCTATCTCCGCATCCCACTGCTTTATCTCGGCCTCTATCTTTTCCATGTAGGCTTTCTTTGTTTCTTCGTCCATGATTTTTCTCCTTTCATGTTTTTGTTTTAACTAACCTCATCCTTCACCATTCCCTGAAATCCCTTCTGCATCGGGAAGGGATACGGCATGTTGTTTTAATCCCTTCCATGGTTCATCTTTCTGCCCCAACCTGTTAAATATATTGCCGATGTCGTACGACCTGGGCCCTAGCTTCTTGTTCTTGAGCTCATCCCATGTTATGGGGGTAGCTACCGGCGCGCCTTTTCTGGCCCTTACAGCGTATGGCGGAACAGATGTCTGGCCGTAGGCATTTCGAAGGTAGTCGAGGAAAATCCTGCCATTACGTTTTTCCTTGCGAGTCTGGGTTGTCAGATGTTTTAAATCACGCGATGCTGTTCGTTCGGCTACCTTCCTCGCGAACTCTCGTACATAGTCGAAGCCTTTACTTCTGTCTAGTGCAATGACCATGTGAAGCCCCTTAGAACCGGTCGTCATTGGAAAAGATTTAAGATTCAGTTCGTCAAGGACTTTCTTCATTACCCATGCTGCGTCCCTGACCGGCTCGAAATCATCCCCGGACGGATCAAGGTCAAATATCATTTTGTCAGGATGATCCAGCTTATCGGTCCTGGACAGCCAGGTGTGCGGTGTGATTGTTGCCTGGTTGGCAAGGTAGATGAGGGTGGCCTTGTTCCGGCAAATTATCTGTTTCTG
>WJJO01000178.1 GCA_014729665.1 Caldifarciminota bacterium | reverse complement strand
GGCCAGACAAGTCTCAATCATCTGCGCATACAGCCTTCGGCACGCAGTCAGGGGATGGGAGGCGTCTCCTTGGGGATAGCGGACAATCCCCAGGCCTTGTTCGGCAACCCGGCAGGTCTGGAGGCCGGTGAAAGGCACGTACTTGCAGCCAACTACCTGCCGTATCCTGCAGGAATCCACATCGGTTCTTTTCTTTTCAAGCCTAAAACAGCCACTGACTTGAGATACAGTGTAGGGGCCTTCTACCTGAACTCAGGTCAAATGACCCTGACAAGCCCCACCAACGAGGACCTCGGCACCTTCGGCTACCATGTGGTAAACCTCTGTGGAACTGCGGCTTACGCCTTTACCGAGAAACTCAGCGCAGGAGGTAACCTGAGATTTCACCTGGCATCTGCGGACAGCAATACCCAGATTGCCGCGGCGGCAGACTTAGGGCTTATGTATGCTGATATCATTCCGGGACTCACCGCAGGTCTTGTGGTCAAAGACATTGCATTCGAGATAATACCATTCGTTGAAGAGCCAGGGGCAATACCTTTAGGTATCGGAGGCGGACTCAGCTACGCCGGAATTGACAACCTTCTGGTGGGCATCGACGTAACCAAACCATTGGACGCCCCTCTCCTCGTATCCGGCGGGATTGAATTCCTTCCTGTCGATTTTCTTGCCTTAAGGGCCGGTTACAGCACTGCGGGAAACGCCTGGAAGATGGGCAAAGGCTCAGACATCCTTGCCGGTTTCTCACTAGGGTTAGGCATCCGCGATCTGGTGGGGACATCTGTAGATTATGCCATAACCCCCGGACTTGATTTGGGTCTGTTCCACCGCATCTCAATTTCATACTCGTTCTAGAAGGGATTATGTGAAGAAGCAATACATTCAGGACCTAAATCAACCGGGGATGTATGTGGACGGTGTGTTTTATCTGGGTGAGAAGGAGATAAGGAAAACAAGGGACGGGAAGGATTACATCCGGCTGCAGTTAAGGGACAAAAGCGGAACAATGCTTGCCGTTTTTTTCGATCCGGGTTCGGCAAAAAGTATTCCCAAAGCAAGCTTCGTAAGGGTCACCGGTCAGGTTACCGAATACAAGGGGCAAATAAATATAAAGATAGATGATATCTGGCAGGAAAAGGAAGAACATGTAGACTATACCGACTTCATGCCCTCAACCTACCGGGATGTCGAGGAATGCTTCGCGAGGATACAGTCGATTGCACGGAGTCTGCGCGAACCCATGGCTGCATTACTCACCTCGTTTTTTGACAATGCGAGTTTCGCCCGCAGATTCAAGCTTGCACCGGGCGGAATAACGGTTCACCATGCGTATCTGGGAGGCCTGTGTATCCACACCCACGACATGCTCGCTCTGGCACATGATTTAGTCAAGAAGGATAAAAACATAGATTCAGAACTATTATACGCCGGTATCCTCCTGCACGACATCGGTAAGATACGGGAATATCAGTACACCAGATGCATCGATAATTCCGATGAGGGGAAGTTCCTCGGCCACATAGCTATCGGGATAAGGATGGTGGAAACCGAAATCGGAAGGATTCCCGGATTCCCCGAACCCCTGGCCTGGAAGCTTATACATATGATACTGAGTCATCACGGTCCCAGGGAATACGGCTCACCCGTCCCGCCCAAGTTCCTGGAAGCTCAAATGCTTCATCAGATTGATAATCTGGATGCCAAGCGTGCGATATATCATGAAATGAAGGAAACCAATAACGGAAACCGGTGGAGTGAGTACAATCCTTATCTCGGGCATGATGTCTTCTTCAACTCCGAGCAGTGAATCCTGAAATCAAGGGCTTTCTGGAAAAACAAGGGGTAAAATTAGATAGAACTCAGGAAACCAAACTTGCAGACTACAGAAAAATGATTATTGATGTCTCTGCACGTATGAATTTAGTCTCCTCCGGTGATTTGGACAGGCTGGAGGAGCTTCACTTTACCGACTCCCTTGCCCCTGCAGGGATAATCCCGTATTCTTCCAGGATTGCCGACTGGGGATCGGGGGCCGGTTTGCCCGGCATACCACTCGCAATTGCCAGACCGGATTTGAAGATAACCCTGGTTGAATCCAAGCGCAAGAAGGCGTCGTTTCTTATCAGGATCAAAAGGGAATTAGAAATTGAAAATATTAGGGTATTCCCGGACAGGGGTGAGAGCATTACGGACAACTTTCAAGTTATCACGGTAAGAGCGATAGGCAGGATTACAGACGTAATGCCGGGGATTACAGAACACCTCGCAGACCACGGCGGGATTCTGTTCTACAAGGGTCCTGGAGCGGATGACGAATTAACCGAGGTTTCAGCCATAATTCAAGGCTTCAAACTAAAACGCAGGGACTTAAGGCTGCCTTCAGGAGAAAGGCGAAGCTACCTATACATCTTCAGATAAATAGTCTAAAGGTAAAAAGCTCAAAAAAAGACCGGCCCTTAGGCCGGTCTTACAAATTCGTTAACGCCTCTAGTCGAGTACTGTTGCGATGTACACGGTAACGGTGGAACCTACCGGTACAACGCTTCCTTTCTTAGGTGTCTGGTAGTAGAGTGTGCCTTCGTAATACTCGGTATGTACCCGGTATACGAACTTTGGAACCAGACCGGCAGCCTCAATCTTGGACTTTGCGCTGCTCTTGCTCATCCCCGTTGCCTTGGGGACAACTGCCGTTTTCTGCGCCTCCGGACCCATACTGACCTTAACTTCAATGTAGCTGTCCTTTTCGACCTTTGTACCCGGGGCCGGATCAAGAGAGATAACATTGTCTTTCTCGACGACATCGGAGTAAACAAATTCCACGTTGGAGTAAAGACCTATCTCGGCCAGTTTTCGCAGCACGTCGTTCAGGCTTGCATTCTCCAGGGCGGGAATCCCAACCTTGTCAGAGCCTTTGGATATCCAGATCTTAACATCGGTACCACGGTATACATCAGAAAGGGCAAGGGGATACTGTTTGGCAATAAGACCGAGTTGTATATTATCTGAAAAAACGGAATCTTCGACAACCAGGTTCAACCCTCTCTTTTCGAGAGCGATCTTGGCATTCTCTATTGTGGATTTGGTGAGATCGGGAATCTCGACGGTATTTATTCCCCGCCCTTTAATCCGATCACAACCGAATACAAATACGGCAGCCAGCACTACGACGACCAGCACACCAATAGCACTCTTCTTCATAAGGTTCCTCCTTGATTTCCTGTGCTCCAATTTGTTTTACTATTTTACACTATTTCTCGTTTAATGTCAAGGGGTTACCGGATTCATAACTATCCTGCCGGATTCCCTAAACGTAGTGAAGCATCTCATCAAGAGCGTGTTTAGCCCTCCTTGCGATCTCGGAATCGACCTCAACACGGTACTGATCATTACGTAAGGCATTAAGAACGTGCCTGAGGCGTATCTTCTTCATGTTTTCACAGATCTTTGCTGAACCGAGTGAGAAGAACTCCTTATCAGGATTCTCCTTCCTCAGCCGGTAGATAAGGCCTTCCTCGGTACCTATTATAAAGGACTTATGGGGATTCTCTTTCGCGGCCCGAACCATCCCCCCGGTTGATGTTACAACATCTGCAAGCTCGAAAACCTCGGGATCGGTCTCTGGATGAACCATGAGCAATGCTTCGGGATGCCTCTTTCTTGCCGCCTCGACCTCCACGATCCTGAAACGTCTGTGAACCTCGCAGAAACCCGCCCACGGTATTATCTTCTTGTC
>WJJO01000177.1 GCA_014729665.1 Caldifarciminota bacterium | reverse complement strand
CTCGGAGATATTGGTTCCCTTCAGCGCCGAGATTGGCACCGGTTCGGCTATGTCCTTATCCAGGGCAGGTGGTTTTTTTACCTCGTCTATCTTATTCCACACCACCATCCCCGGTTTGGTCTTAAGAAGCTTTATTAATTCCTCGTCGGCTGAAACGAAACCCGATGTGGCATCCAGTATGACTATGAGGAAGTCGGCCCTGTTTGCCGCTCCTATAGCCCTGCGTACGGCCATCTTATCGGGAAGCGCCCGTGCCGCGGCTATACCCGCCGTATCGAAAAGGCGAACCTGCCCTGCCGGGAATTGTACCTTTCCCTGAACAAGGTCCCGGGTGGTTCCGGCAACCGGGGTCACGATTGCCCGTTCTTCGTCAAGAAGCGCGTTGAACAGGGTAGACTTGCCTACGTTGGGTCGGCCAAGTATCACTACCGTCAATCCCTGTCTTTGACTCCGTCCCTTGCGGAAGGTCGCCTTTAGCTCTTCGACCTCGCCGGCCAACCCCTCGATGACAGGTGTAGTGGCTATCTCCGGAACATCCTCCTCTGGGAACTCGAGTTGTGCCTCCAGCGAGGATACCAGGGACCGCAATTGATCTACAAGGCCTTCCATCCTTTTCGAGAGGTCACCTCTTAACTGAGCCATTGCCGCGTGGATACCGTCCAATGTTTTGGCCTCAATAGCGGCAAGGACGGCTTCCGCCTGCGTCATATCGATCCTGCCGTGAAGGTAGGCGCGTTCGGTGAACTCCCCGGGTCGGGCCATCCTTGCCCCGATTCCGACAAGAAGGTCCACAACCCTTTCAACTATAAGGGGATTACCGTGAAGGTTAAACTCCACCAGATCCTCCGTAGTATAGCTGTGGGGTGAACGGTAAACGGCGGCCACAACCTCGTCTATGATTTTATCTCCGTCGGTAATGACTCCGGAGATTAACCGATATCCCTGGGTATCTGTTATGCGCTTTTTGCCTTTGAAAATCTGATCACACATCCTCAATGCCTGGGGACCGCAGATCCTGACCATTGCCACCGCACTTATCCCGGATGGTGTAGCCGGGGCAACGATTACATCCTGCAGTCGTTCCAGATGCATTTCCTTCCCTAAAGGGTTAACTCAGAAGAGACATCTTCGTTCATTGATTTCTCACCGCGGAGCGATGATAACATTCTTCCGGTATCCGGTCCCTATCGTGTAGTAGCGAATTTCAGGCTTTTCGTCCAGAGCCTGTTCTACAAGCCTTCGTTCCTTGTCGGTAAGCGGATCGAGGGCCATCTCGCGACCGGTTTCCAGAACTATCTTGGCAATGGCCATCGCCTTTTTCCTCAGGAAGTTTTCACGACGCTGCTTGTAACCACCTACGTCAACTACGGTGGAAGGCAGACGTGAGTAGCGGCGCTGGAGTATTGCCGTTACGATCATCTGAAGCGAACGCAGGGTTTCGCCTGCCCTGCCTATCAGCAGACCGTCCGAGCGTCGGGTACGCACGTTGATATAATAGTCGTTATCCCCGCGTTTTCGCCACTCAACACGGGCACGAAACCCGGCAAGGTTTATTATCTTCGAGAGAACCTCGAAGAGCTCTTCCCCGAAGGTATCTCTTTCGTTTGAGTCTTCTGCCATTGAGTTCCTCCACTAACTCCTCTCCTGAAAACCGTATACTCTATGATGGAGAGGATATTAAAAAATAGCCAGTATAACTGTAATCCGGATGGGAAATTAAGGAAGATTACAGTAATAAAAATGGGCATTATGAGTGTCATAGTTCGCTGTCGAGGGTCAATGTTCGAACGCAGACTCTGGATTACAGATGCCACGCCCATCAGCACGGGTAGGATGTAGAAGGGATCGTGTATTGACAGGTCCGCCAGCCATACAAGTGTTCCGGCGGGAATATGGATGAAAGCAAAATCAAACGCCTTGCTTACGTTCACCGTAAACAACTTAACGAATTCGGCTCCGCGCAAGGCAATGGTGTTCCGCAGCACACCGTAAAGCCCGAAGAATACGGGCAGCTGTATCAGAAGCGGCAGACACCCCCCGAAAGGCGAGGCCTTGTGGTTGCGGTAAAGGCGCATGGTCTCTTCGTTAAGGCGCTTGGGGTCATCCTTGTAGCGTTCCTGAAGCTCCTTTAACTTGGGCTGGAGTATCTGCATTTTTTGAGTGGAACGGTGCTGTATCCTGGAAAGAGGAAGGAACACTACCTTTACCAGCAATGCGAAAACTATAATAACCACGCCGTAGTTGCCGATAATCTTGTTAAGCAGATTAAACAGAAGGAGTATCCCCTCACTCAACCACCGGTACCAGCCGGCACCCATCTCCACTATCCGCCGCAGGCGGAGTTCCTTATGTATCTTTCCCAGCTTGAAGTAGTCCTGCGGTCCAAAGTAGATGCTGTAGGAGTTTTCCTGCGGAACAGCCAGGGTTAGACCGATACGCTGATCTGAACGTACCTGGATTGATGTGTCCAGTTCCACCCCCTCGGAAACCGGATTGTCCGGTATGATTATGGCTGCGAAGTACTTGTTCCTCAGGCCTATCCAGGCATAGGGACCGCTTTCAATCGGATTCTTGGGGTCTTTTCCTTTATCCCGCTTATCCAGGTACCTTTGTCGCTTGCGTTCATAGTTCGATTTTATACCGTCGACCTTAATCACACCGGCTTCCTCGTATCCGTAATACAGCCGGTAAAGCGAGGTTTCGCCGCGGTCGTGCGGCTCGGTTCTGGCCAAACCGTCTTTGCAGTTGAAGGTCAGTCCGCCCGGACCAAGATTGTCTTCACGTCTTACCTTCACCTCATATCCTTCCAGCTTCAATGATACCCGGTTCTGGCTCCCGAGACTGTCTTCCCAGACCATAACAAGGTTTTCGGCACCTCTGGATTCTGTCCAGAATGTATCGGCTTTAATCCTTCCATCTTTGGGGATATAAACCTCGAAGCCGGCGGATTTTGTATAGTTAAACCCCTTTTCCTCTAATCGTGCGGTGCTTGGAGCATCCATCCCCTCATCCCAGGTTAAGGTGTCGTGTGTATTCGTAACGAGGCTGTCCTTTTGACCGCACCCAAAGCCACCACCTGCTTTCACTTTTTCCTTGACGGGTTTGTCCTTTTCGACTATGTAAAGCGTAGGATCGAGAAGCCTTACCGGAACAGTCCCCGTAGTATCCGCGGCAATCCTCATGTTAAATTTCGTTGAATCCTCCCACTCCTCCAGCTTTTCAAGTTCCTTTTCTTCCTTCAGCTCGATAAGCTCAACCTGGTCGATGCGAAACCATGGATAACTTGGAATCAATCTGACCTTTATCTTTTCGTTGGTGAGCATAATTGGTTTTGAAACCGTTTTAGTAGAACCGGTATCCTTTACAGGCGGCGGGCCTGCCGGGCCTCCGCATCCGAAGCCGCCTCCGGAACCCGCTGCACAGTTTTTTCCACCAAAGACAAAAAACAAAATCATAACCGCTGCTAATAGAATAACAACTATTATCGTGGACATTCCACTTCTCTGTTCCATACAATCTACCTCACAGGATCGTATCCGCCTGGATTCCAGGGGTTACATCTTAATACTCGCCAAACGGCCAAACCGGTTCCTTTGAACACACCGTGTTTGCGTATAGCCTGGATGGCATAGGTCGAACACGTAGGCTCGAACCTGCAATTTGAAGGCACACCGGCAAACAAAAGCTGGTAGGCCTTTATGATGCCGACTAATAACTCAGTCACAGCGTCGTGTAAGCCTTTTAGCACAACTTCCAAAATCTTTACAAAGCTCATTCCATTCTGCCTTTTTCTTAACCCGGAAGATAATCTCGCCTTGTGGGAAGTTATCCTTCATCTGTCTGTAAATCTCCCGCATGCGGCGTTTAGCCAGATTCCTCTCAACAGCGTTCCCCAGCCTTTTAGGTACGAAGAACCCCGCCTTGCTTTGGGGAGCCGGCCTGAAGTGCACCGCTGTAACCTTACCGCGTACCGGTTTTACCGAGAGCACTTCCCTTATGCGGGTTCTTCCTCTCAGGATTTCACCCCTTGAGAGCGTTTTCCGGTTTCTGCATTTAACCTCACGCCGAGAGACGTTTTCGGCCCCTGGCGCGTCTGCGTTTGAGGATCGCACGACCTCTTGAGGTTTTCATGCGTTTGCGGAAACCATGAGCGCGCTTGCGTTTGATATTGCTAGGTTGGTAGGTCCTTTTCGGCATCTGCAATACTCCTTTCCGTTGACTATAGCCGATAATTATAACCCGAATTGCATCGAAGTCAATGATTTGGGGTTACTTCGGTGGTTTTTCCTATTTTTTTTGATTACTTCAGAAATCACCCTCCACACAGCCAGGCTTGACTTCCAGCATCAATTCGATATAGTTAGACCTTCCGCCGGGGTGGTGGAATTGGCAGACACGTACGTTTGAGGGGCGTATGGGTAACTCCGTGCGGGTTCAAGTCCCGCCCCCGGCATTTATTCCTCAAATTCCGTTTTTTGTCCACTTGACAATCATCTTAACTTCCCTATTCTTTACTCATGGGAAGGAAAGTTAAACCCCAAGGAGGTTCGAGATGATAAAGAAGGTCCTCATAATAACTGCAGGTATTGCCTTACTCTTTTGCTCCTGTTCAGAGGACGAAGAGTCGATAACCGCCAAGTATCGTCCGCTGGCCGCGGGAAACGAATGGAAAACCGCGGAATCGTACGAGTGGGATATCTCAGGTTTTACTAACGGTTCCAGCACGTCTACCACCGAGTACTCGGTAGATTCCTTAGAAACCCGTGACGACGGCAAACAGGTCTGGCCGGTAACTCACACAACCTATGCTGAAGGTGTTGACACACTTCCAGTAATCGAATACTATCACGTTACAGAAGATTCGGTTTCGATATATCTGACAAAAGACGCAGAAGAACCTAGTATGGTTGAACCTAATAATCTTGCAGTCAATATGGAATGGGACGGACAACTCAGTATCCCGGTTAACGTTGAAGGATTGACACTTTCGAATCTTCCCTCTCACTTCAAAGTAGTAGGTACGGAAAGTGTTACCGTAACTGCCGGGACGTTCAATACCTTTGTAATAAGGGTAGACATAGATTACGGCGGTGAAACTATAGATTCAGCACTTACCGAATGGCGGGCTGAGAACGTCGGTCGGGTAAAGATGGATACCGATTTCATTACGAGTATAACCATTTTTACTCAAACCTATGATGCCCACATAACCGGGACATCGGAGCTTACCGAGAAGAACTGGTAATAGTATCCAAAGGATTGGGGAAGGGGCAGCCGAGGATTATTTTACTTGACACATTCGTCAGGCGCGATAGTATCTACCAAGTATGTACGGACGTGGATTCCAACGTCAACTGCTATTTCTTTATGGTTTGCGGTATTGACGGCGGTTCGAGGAATACTGTTTACCACCTTTCAAATCGCTCAGGCACAATAATGATGACCGTCTAGTGGATACCTTCCTTAACATCGTCGATCCAGAGGTATGCGAAATCATGGAGACAGGTGACGGGGGACGCTGTTACGACCACGAACTGCTGGATGAAGGTTTGTACCGCAAGGCGGCTGATTTTTCCGAAGAAAAACCGGAGTTCCTTTCCTGTTTCGGGTTATTACCGCAGAGATGATGCCTGCCGATGGCTACTAACCTGGGATGTTTGAAGACTTGACAACATCATAATCCGGTGTATCATTCTTTTATGAAGGGTAAGTATGGTCCCAGTAGTACAATTGGGATTCATCAAAGTCCAAAAATAGGCGCAGGGAAATAGATCGATTTCACGTCGTAAGTGAACAGGTAACTTAACAAACTATGGATTATTATGGATAAGTTGGATGCAAAATACGAAGTAACAGGGCATGACGGTTTTCCCAAGCTTTCAGCCGGTGCCGCAAGGGATATACGAAAGAGGGTTTACAATGGAGAAACTCAGACCTCCCTTGCCGATGAATACGGTGTAGCTGTAAAGACCGTTAACCATTGTGTTCTTGGTAATACACACAAGGATGCGGGCGGGCCTATACGGAAACCGAATATGGGCAGGTTATCACCGTCCAGGATAAAGAAGGTGATTAAACTTTGGGTAAATGACGGTTTTACGGTATCAGCGATTGCTTCTCAGGTGGGGATAGCGGGCGCGACAGTCTTAAGGATAGTGACAGGACGACGAACCAGGAACCTTCCATCAGGATACGATCCGGATGAAGCATATCGGAAACGAATATATAATAAACTGGTTGCAAGATGCAGGGAAGATCCGGTAACCGGATGCTGGGAATGGCAAGGATCAATAAATCCCTATGGATACGGGATGTTTACAGTTAAACGCCGTCGAACCTCAGTACACCGCTGGATGGCGCACTTTTCTGATGCACCCCACCTCAAGGATTTTGACATATCCACTATGCGCGCAAGGGTGTTGCGCAGATGCGGGAATCGCACCTGTATTAATCCTGACCACCTTGTTATAAAACCCGTCGCCGAGTATAGAGAAACCCTCTGGGAGATCGAAAGTAATAAACCCTAGAGGAATGGGAAAAGAGCTTTGACTTGCGTTTGATGATGGTGATTAAGTCCATCTAAAAAGTCATTGACGGGAAGTTGTGAGAATTGATCCTTGTTTCCTAAGTCATTACGTGGGGCACAGGCGGAAGCGGAGATTTATTTCCGGATGAAACAGGGAAGACCGAGTACAGTCGGTCTTCCCTTAGTGTTTTTTGTCCATAGATACGCGCAGTGAGATCGTTGGGTTGCAGGGCAACTTTGTGGGGTATTTATAGTTTTCCCTTCCAGTCAACCCGGGCGGTGAACCCCATGGCGATGCCGAGCCCCGCGATTATAATGAGTGCTAGTATTAGACCCCTGAACTTGGGTACGAACTGCGCAAGGCTGAAGCCTACCTGGAAAAGGGCTATACCAAGAGCGGTCGACCAGATGACGACCTTCCCCTTCCGTATCAGCGTTGAGTATATGAGGGTCATCAACGCCGAGGCTGCGAACGAGATGAGAAATGCCCAAAGGACGCCTGAGGCCATCTCCTGCATCAACGTAGGAAGGTAGCTCATCAGAACGTGGAATACGAAGAAGCCGCCTGTCAGGAACAGGTAGTGCATGGGATGAAGCGGAGTTCCCTTTATAGAGGTCAGAAGCAGGATAATCCCCAGGAAGAAGATGAGACCCAGCGGAACGAAGTACATGATGTTGGCGGTTGCCTTGCCCACGTCCACGGGTTCGGGGATGACCACGCCGATATTCTGACCGGTAATCGAGTTCTTGAGGGTCCAGGTGAGGTCAGCCGTACCCTCATCCTTGTCAATAACCATCGTATCTGCAGCCATGGTTCCTTCAGGATAATCGATGTTTACGAAATCTGTAGTAAGGTGGAGTTTGAACAAGGGGATAAGATCGCGGTAGTTACTGAGTACGTATTCCCAGTTTCCAGTACCCCGGCTGTTATAGGTAACGGTAATAGTGTGGGTTTCTCCGGGCGCCATATTCTTTTCCCAGTCGATACCGTTGGCGTAGTTGTGATCTTCGTTATAGATCTCTCCGTCAACGGTTATCTCGAGGCTGTCGAGGCTTTCGAGTTCGGTATCCTGGGGCAGCATCATGTTGAAATGTGCGGGCAGCGCCGCGTCGAACGGATTGGAGAAGACGTAGGTTGCGTTGAATGAAACCTGGTAGCCGGGGAATCTCATCTTCCCGGACGTTCTGGGCGATGAGATAATCTCGACGTCGATATTTGATTCGGGCGTTTCGTACTCCATCACTGCGTCTGTAACCAACTCGCCCTTGCTGTTGTAACGGGCCGGTTCGAAAAGGAACGAGATGGTAGGGGCGTACTGCGCTATTGCAGAGCCCCAGTGATCGTATACGTCTGCACGGTTGCTTTCGAGTACCGAGGTGTTCTTCACCTGAACCCTGCAGCCCAGGACGACTGCCGCCAGTGTGAACACGACGTAGATTATCGCTACTATTACGTATCGCAACGCTTTTGAAGACGAACTCTGCGGTGGCTTGAGGGATTTGGACATGTCTGCCATGGATCCTCCTTATCTTGATGTCCTTAAACCAGACGTGCAAATACCTAAAAAGGTTCGCATCCCGGTCTGTAACGTCCTTATCACAATCCCGGATATTTACTTGAAATCGCGGCAAATTCCGTTATCATAGAAAAAAGCCAGGAGGAAAGTTGTACAAGAAGATTTTACTCGCCACCGATTTTTCTGATAAGTCGGAAACTGCACGAGACGTTGCAATAAATCTGGTTAAGGGTACGAAGGCCCGAATAACCGTTGTGACGGTTTACCATCCATCGGATATCATGAAATGGCACGGGGTTTTTCTACCTTCGCCCGAGGTCCAGAAATACGAACAGAAGGTTATCAAGAAGATGATTGCCGAAAAACTACACAAGTACGCAAAGAAGATAGAGAAGGCCGGGATTAAGGTCGACTATGTTATGAAAACCGGGATGGTCGTTAATGGAATCCTGAGAGCGGCCAAAGACGCCAAAGCCGACCTCATAGTCATAGGTTCACACTCCCAGCGAAGCCTGGGTGACGTCATCCTGGGCGGGACCGCGGCAGGGGTTCAGGCAAAGGCAAAGATACCGGTTCTGATTGCGTGCTGTAAGGT
>WJJO01000176.1 GCA_014729665.1 Caldifarciminota bacterium | reverse complement strand
TCTTCGTGCTTCAGGAAGCGCGTAGTTGTGATGTTCTGAAGGGATCGTCGGATTGGTTATACTGATACAGGTGTTGAGAGCGGTTCGCGCTTCGGAAAACCTGTCTTCACGTATCATGAAACGGGCGATGGTTATGTACGTGGCAGAATATCTGGGGTCAGAACGGAGTGCTTTAGTTAGATAACTCTCGGCTTCATCTTTCCATTCGGCATAGTATGCCGAAGCCTCGGCGTACCAGATGCCCATGGCATGAAGGGCCCCGGAATGATCGGGATCGAGTTTTAAAGCTTGCTCGAAATTCTGCTTCATTTGCTTGATCTGGGTCAAGAAGTTGACCAGGCCTTTTTCCTGCGCTAATCTACCCAGAACAGCACCATACCAGTAATGGGCATCGGCAGATGTCCCATCGGCAATTCTCGCCCGGTCGGCATATTCCAAAGCAGTTACAAGTACTTCCAGTTTTGCGCTCTTTGTCGATTTGTCTTCTGCAGAAACCATATGTATTCGGGCTATTCTCCAAAGGGCTTCGCTGTCTTGGGAATCCTCGGCCAGAACCTGGTTGCACAGGGTCAGGGCTTCGTCCAGAAAACTATCATCGGTGTGGCAATTATCATAGTAGTAATCAGCTTTCTGGAGCCGGGATTCGAGCACAGCCAAGCTCACTGATTGAACCAACAGCATTATAGTTGCAATGAGTTTCACCTTCATTATAGACAGGGTAGCGAAATTTTACACCTTGTCAATTCGTATCTGACCTTGACACGTGTTTTTTTATTATCATAATCCATCTCTAGCCCTGGCCTGTCAGGGGATTTGTTAACAAGATCAGAAAGGCTTAATCAAGAGATGTTCTTAGCAAACCTGCTCCCTCGTTTTCAGATGATATTTGATCCCGGTTTTGCGCGATTCAAGCGTAAGGTGCACGATCTGTTCAAATCCGATCCCAACTATTCCCGAACCAAACTCAGGAGATTCTTTCGTGGTATAGCTCGAGGAGAAAGGATAGTTTATCATAACGATTGTTACATGGTTAGTTCGTACCTGCCGCCTCAGGCGTCACAACCCTTTCTTACATATATCAAGGGTGGGACCTATCCTGATCAGCTTTTTACCTCGATAGCCTACATGAAGCGCGCCGCACCTCTATCGACCTATCTCTGCGTAACCAACGCCTGCCACTTCGACTGTGTTCACTGCTCTGCAAAAAACCGCAGGGGCAAGCCATCCTTTAAGACCGCTGAGTGGATAGGCCTCATTCGTGAAATACAAAATGCAGGCGCAGCAATGATAGGCTTCACCGGCGGTGAACCTGTGCTGCGCAAGGATATGGAAGAGCTTATTTCTGCCGTCGACGACAGGTCCGCAACGATACTTTTCACCTCGGGCAAGGATTTTACCCGTGAAAGGGCTGTTTCGTTCAAGAAAGCAGGTCTGGATATCCTTTCGGTGAGTCTCGACTCGGCTGATCCTGACACTCACTCATACATGCGCAACGACAAAAAAGCCTTTCAGTATGCGTTGAACGCAATCCGTTTTGCCAGGGATGCCGGTCTCTACGTTCTTGTTCAGCCGGTCGTATTTAAGAAGGAATTGACTAAAGAAAAACTCTTCAATCTTTTCAGACTCGTCCACAAACAAGGGGCACACGAGGTTCGCATCCATCAGCCCGTGCCTTCAGGAATATTGCTGGATACTGAAGATACCCGTGAGATATTCCTGACCCAGGCTGATCGCGAGCATCTGTTCGAGATACAGAATGCGGCAAACCGCAGGCTTTGGGGATTCCCCAAGGTCTCCTCCTTCCCCTTCACCGAAAGCCCGGAGAAGTTCGGGTGCAGTGCTGGGATGAAGCACGCCTACGTAACATCTGATGGTGAACTATTCCCCTGTGACTTCCTGCCCTTATCCTTCGGCAACGTGATGGAAGAAGGCTTCAAGCCCGTGTTCGACAGGATGCAGCGCCAGATGGGTATACCCAAGGAACGATGCTGGACAGCAAGGCTTGCTCCCCATATCAAAGGTAAGACTGCACCCACCAATCCTGAAACTTCTGCAAAGATTTGTCAATGCATCCAGGCTTCCGAGTACCCGAGGTTCTACGCCGATTTGCAGTCATCAAATGATATATTACCGTTCAATAATTAAGTTATTCGTTCGACGCTACACCATCCTATCCCAAACAACTCTCCTTGTATATCCATAAATTCTACAGACGCTTTATAATTCATCCCTTGATTGAAATCATGGAATGTGCGGATATCCGGACACCATTGTTGTATAATCGAACAACGAGTAATGATCTTCTATTCTTTTTTTCTACAAGTACTAACAATACTGACCTTAATAACCAACCTTGACTGGCACGGGAATTGCTTAAGATAAGGGATATGAACAAAACCAAAGGCCCAAGAAATTGCGTGCAAAACGGAGGATTTTAGAAATGAAAAGAGTAGTAATGTTTGCGGTGGCTTTAGTTCTTATCGGAAGTCTGGGTATAGCTTTACCCACCTCTTCGCTACCCGAACTGGTGGATGGAAAAGCAACAGTTGCTGGTGCGGTTTACTCGCGTGAGACCGACCACGGAATACCGGCAACCGTAAGTTTCTCAAATTCAGCCACCACGGTCGTAAAGACCGACCCAGGCAATGGCCTCTATAAGGTTAAGCTTGCTCCCGGCACTTACGAAGTAGAGATACATTCTAAGGGATACCAGCCCCAGTCTACTTCGATAGAAGTTGCCAAAAGCAAGGTACTTTATTTCGTCAGGCTCCAGCATAACTAACAATACCCTCGGAGTCGGGATATTACCTAAGGCCTAAAAAGAAATTTAGACTTGACTAGCGCCCTTTTGGGCGCTTTTTTATTTGACGGTAGATGTACCAGTTCCTTCGTCCCGAACCTCTATCCAGGTAGATTTCAAAATCCTCGCCGCTCTCCACCTCGACTATGTAGTTATTTCGATGTCTGCGTGTACGCCAGTTGCGCACCGGGGAAGCCTTTGAAAAACCATGGTCGTGCCACTGTCTTAAAATCTTCGTTATCCGGTAGGTTCTGTCACGCCAGGTAAAACTCACAGGAGTGGGTTCCTCTGAGGAGGTTTCAACCCCTATCCTCTCCCCTATGAACACTCCGGAACCGTAGCTTTTCACCCTATCCTCTTCTACCTCATCTGTAACATTAGGTTATCGCACTATTCGTAGTCGGCCCAGAGCAGACGCCAATTGCGGAAGTTCTTCGCATCGGGTATGCGCAGAAGTGCAACCGCCGGTACATGACCGTCATCGATACGCAGAAAAACCAGGTCTCCGCCGAGAAAATATACGTCGTCTGATGAATGAACCTGCCACTTTCCGCCCACCTCCTTGCCAAGGGTAACCACCTCGTCGACGAAGGTAGTGTCAATC